>JAALKB010000164.1 GCA_011088265.1 Gammaproteobacteria bacterium | reverse complement strand
GACGCTGACCCCTGAGTTAAAAAGGGCTCCAGGTGAAACCGATTTATGGCTCATCGACCTCGGGGCTGGAAAAAACCGCATGGGGGGGAGTGTGCTGGCCCAGGTGACCCGTCAGATTGGTGATGACGTTCCCAACGTGGATGATCCCCATCACCTGAAGGGATTATTTGAGCTGACTCAAAAGCTCAACCTGGACGATCTGATCCTCGCCTATCATGATCGATCTGATGGTGGAATGATGGCCACACTCTGCGAAATGGCTTTTGCGGCTCGATGTGGTTTGGATATTAATCTTGGTGATCTACCGGGCGATTCGCTAGACATCCTGTTCAACGAAGAATTGGGTGCAGCAATACAAACCCGATCTTCAGATCGTGCCAAGATTGAAAATCTGATGCAGTCATATGGTCTGTCAGAACTCTGCTATCGTATTGGGACGCCCTGTAAGGGTGATCAAATCCAGTTTAAATCCGGCCACTCCATGGTTTATGAAGGCTCTCGAATTTCCTGCCATCGAGTTTGGTCACAAGTGAGTTGGCGAATGCAAAGCATGCGGGATAACCCATCCTGCGCCCAACAGGAATACGACCGTCTGTTGGATAACTCTGACCCTGGCTTATTTTCCAAATTGACCTTCGATCCGGCAAAGCAGCCCATTGTCAATGTTCACACCTCAAAACCTCGAATTGCGATTCTGAGAGAACAGGGAGTAAATGGGCAGCTTGAGATGGCGGCGGCATTCGATGGGGCGGGTTTCGAGGCCATTGATGTGACAATGAGTGATTTGCTTTATGGAACTGATCTGACTCAGTTCAAAGGATTGGCTGCTTGTGGCGGTTTCTCTTTTGGCGACGTATTGGGTGCAGGACAAGGATGGGGAAAGTCCATTCTTCATAACGCTCGGCTAAAAGATATCTTTAGCACCTTTTTTGACCGATCGGACACCTTTGCGCTTGGTGTCTGTAATGGCTGCCAGATGATGGCCTCCATTAATTCCCTGATTCCTGGTGCACAGCATTGGGTGACACCAACCCGCAACCTTTCCGAGCAATATGAAGCTCGGTTTGTGATGGTGAAAGTCAGTGCGGATCGATCCATTCTGTTCAAAGACATGGCAGGTTCCATGCTGCCGGTTTCTGTGGCCCATGGTGAGGGGAGCATGATCTTTGAGGACGGTGCCCAATATGAAGGAGTAAAACGAAGTGGTCAGATCAGTATGCAATTTATTGACAATTATGGAGTGGAAACCGAGACTTTTCCGTTTAACCCTAACGGATCTGCAAACGGCATTACTGGCTTAACTAATGATGACGGACGTTTCACCATTATGATGCCCCATCCTGAACGTATTTTTCGAACTGTCGCGAATTCATGGTATCCTGGTGATTGGGGAGACGAAAGCCCCTGGGCCAGGATTTTTTATAATGCCAGAGCCTGGGTTGACTGATTCTGTACAGGAATTGATGTTTCCGTGTGGCTGCTGATGTGGGATTTTCTCAGTTGATGTGATATAAAAATCATCATTGCATCAATTCTCTAACGGTGAGTGGTTGGATGATAGTATTCCAATACCGCCATAACCTCCCCTAGGACTCTGTTCCATGGCAAATAACAAATTTTCTTTCGCAGGCTTTTTTATTCGTTTGATCGTTGCCACTGTATTGTTAATGGCGACCTTTAATCCGATACAACCGTATTCTTATTTCTATTGGGCTGTGAAGCCCCTAGTGGAAGATTTCAATAGCTTTTCGGTACTGAAAGCATTTCTTGGGGTCGTGTTGTTAATCGGCTGGACGGTTTTTCTCAGGGCAACATTACGTTCTCTGGGGATTTTGGGGACAATCCTGGCTACCGTGTTCTTCGTTCTTTTGTTCTGGTTGATCGTGGATCAGGGGTGGATTTCTCTTGAAGGCAGTACCACACTGACATGGTTAATCCTCATTGGACTTAGTGGTATCCTTTCCGCAGGTTTGTCATGGTCACTGGTTCGTCGCCGGGTTAGCGGACAGTATGACGTTGACGATCCTGAACACTAGGTCTTAAAACCAGGTAAATAAAAATGATCATCGATAGCCCTTATGACAGTGTGGAGATTCCATCCAGCCCGTTAACGCCTTTAGTATTGAGGCATGAGAAAACACTGGCTAATCATCCGGCGCTCATTGATGGTTTAACCGGTGATGTGACGACTTACGGTGATTTAGCCGTACTTATTCGAAAGGTCGCGAACGGTTTTATGCATCACGGTATGAAAAAGGGAGATGTTATTGCAATCTATGCGCCCAATTCACCGGATTACGTTATCGCTTTTCATGGGATTACTTTTATCGGCGCAGTTGTTACGACCATTAATCCAATGTACACACCAGCAGAGTTACGTCGACAGCTAGAGCATTCATCGGCGAGTATGTTGATTACCGTTCCTGCACTATTGGATTCTGCATTGGAGGCGGTATCAAACCTGCCAGAAAACTCTGGATTGCATTCAAACCGAGACTCAGTCGTGGTTTTTGGTGATAGTGAAAGCCACTCATCACCCGGCTTCGATGATCTTAAGGAGTTTGGGGAGTTGGCACAACAGGTCGCTGTTGATCCTGACAATGATCTGCTAGCCCTGCCTTATTCCAGTGGTACAACGGGTTTGTCCAAAGGGGTCATGATTACTCATGCCAATATGGTGGCGAATATTTGCCAGTTTGAAGGGGTTCAGAATTTTTCTCCCACCACGGAAGATGATCGTTTGATTGCGGTATTACCGTTCTTTCATATCTACGGCATGATGATCTTTATGAGCTCGGCCATTTATCGTGGCGCCACAGTGGTCACCATGCCAAGATTCGATCTTGAGCAATTTCTTGGCATATTGCAGGATCAGAAGATTACCCGGGCTTATGTGGCTCCACCCATTGTGGTGGCTCTCGCCAAACACCCTATGGTCGATGACTATGATCTTTCATCGGTGAAGTTGATTTTTTCTGGTGCTGCACCACTGGGCGCTGGTTTGATGAAAACCGTGGAACAGAGAATTGGATGCAAGGTGGTTCAGGGATATGGATTGACGGAAACCAGCCCCGTCACCAATGTGGGACCGGATGCAGAAGGAAAACGAAAGCCGGATTCCATTGGCCCCCCCATTTGTAATACCCAAATGAAAGTAATTGATTTGGAAACCGGTGAGGATCTCGAAAAAGAAAACACCGGAGAGGTGTGTATCCGTGGCCCGCAGGTTATGAAAGGATATTTGAATAACCCGGATGCCACAAATGATTGCATCGATGAACAGCGATGGTTTCATACCGGGGACATTGGGTATGCCGATGAAGACGGATATTTTTATATCGTGGATCGGGTTAAGGAGTTGATCAAATACAAGGGATATCAGGTTGCTCCCGCTGAGCTGGAAGCGCTTTTGCTTACTCATCCCGCGATCGCTGATGCGGCTGTGATAGGCGTTCCAGATGAAGCAGCAGGGGAGCTACCCAAGGCATTCGTAGTGACAAAACAGGAAGCCACTGCAGAGGAAGTCCAGTCCTTTGTAGCAAAACAGGTGGCACCCTATAAAAAAATCAGACTGGTTGAGTTCATCGAAAGTATTCCCAAGGCTCCCTCTGGCAAGATTCTAAGGCGGTTGCTCCGAGACCAATGAGAGTCAGGGGTTGTAGGGAGCCGGCAAGCCAGCATTAAATGCATTAGCGTTCAATGAGCGTGAATGTAACTCCATTCGGCGTCTCTCGTTTGGATGTGTCTACCTTTTGGCCACTTTCTGGTATGGCTTTGCTGGTTTACTGATTCATTCGATTCAGTAGATTTTTTAGTTGCCTCATTCCGGGTTTCAGTAACTGTACCTGAAACGTTGAGCCTGCAAAGCGGAGATATCCATGGTATTGGCAACACCATCAACCAACTCCTGCACCAATTTGGCGGTAGCCGTTGCCTGGGTTAAACCAAGATGCCCATGTCCAAAGGCATAGATAACCTGGGGATTGCCGCTGGAAGCGCCAATAACGGGCAATGTATCCGGGGTGGTTGGTCGTATGCCCATCCATTGTTCTCCCTCCGTTGATTGGAGACCTGGTACTAATTCCCTGGCTTTTAGTAACATTGCCCTGGACCGTTGGTAATTGGGTTCCCGGTCAATTCTGGCGATTTCCGAAGCGCCACCGACCCGAACTCCGTTTTCCAGTGGGGAAATCACGAAACCGTGGGGGCCGAAGAAAAATGTTTTGTCCAGCTCAGGCATTGCTGCCTTAGGTAGGGTGGTGTTATAACCCCGTTCTCCAATAAGGGGTATCTTATCTCCCAGAGATCCACTCAGCTGTCCGGACCAGGGGCCTGCGGCTAGAACAACTTTATGCGCCGTTTGTGTCGGTGTGTTTTTCAGAACTACTTTGGTGCCGTCATCGCCGGGATGGATTGCAATAGCTTTGTCATAGATGGTGTGAACACCTCTTTGGGTCAGGTATGCGTGAATTCCCTGGCAGAATTCATTTGGATCAGTAACGGCCTGGTAGTGGGGTGCGAAGACACCTCCATAAATTTTTTTGGAGATGCCAGCTTGAAAATTCATTAAATCTTGACCAGGATAGGGCGTCCACTCTATTCCCTGCTGTTCTCTCAATCTCCAACCAGCGAGAGCAGCATCATATTGGCAAGGCGTATCATAAAGATACAAAGCACCGGTTGTTTTTACCATTGAACATAACCCCGACCGTTTTAGCATGGGGTCAAGAGTTGCTTTGCCGATCTGCATTAGCTGGGATTGGACTTTCAGACTATGGTCGAAGACGGACTTCCTGGCGGCCAGGGCAAAACGTAATAACCAGCCAGCGGTATGCGGAAGGTCCTGTGGGATTACTGCAAACGGGCCAGTGGGATCGGATAACCACCTGATAGACTGTTTGATCATATCCATGGACGCCATGGGCATCACTTCTGAAAATGCCAGTCCTGCGGCATTTCCATAGCTGGCTCCTGCCGCAATGCGTTTTTGTTCGATGATAGAGACATCGTGTCCTTCGCTTAATAACTTTTCGGCGACTGACAATCCAATGATGCCCCCGCCAATAACGATTATTCTCTTCATTAGTTACGTTTTCCCGGATCGTCCGGTGTTAATTCCAGGGTGGATATTTAAGTTCGTGTGCCTGTCATGAATATGCGTATGGCGGGCATACGCAGTCGTCTAATGGATGCAGCATAAATTCTTTCATGATGCTTCTGCCCCAACCTGAAGGGCCGGGCCGAGTGATCTGATGAAACGTGCCAGATGGTTTCCGTAGAAGAAATTTCCTGGATTGCTTGACCCCTGGATTGCCCGATTGCCAGAGTAAGTAGAGATGAGAAAGACATGCCTGAAAAATCTGTGTTTCAGGCATGTTAGAGCTGGATGTTTGAAGTGATAACTGGGAAATCTACATCGTGGCGTAGTTAGGACCGCCTGTGCCCTCCGGAGTGACCCAGTTAATATTTTGGGTTGGGTCCTTTATGTCACAGGTTTTACAGTGAACGCAGTTCTGGGCATTGATACGCAGCTTTGGCTCAGTGTCGGTATTTTCGAATTCATAGACCCCAGCAGGGCAGAATCTCTGTTCTGGTCCGGCATAGGTCGCGTAGTTTGTCTCTACAGCGATCGAAGTTTGGGCTAACTTAAGATGAATGGGTTGATCTTCCTCGTGGTTCGTACTCGACAAATAAACTGAAGAGGTCTTATCAAAGCTGAGTTTGCCATCGGGCTTCGGATAATCAATGGGCTTAAACGCTGATGCCGGCTTTAGGGACTCGTGATCAGGGGTTGGATCGGTAAGCTTGAAAGGAAGTTTTCCATTAAAAATATTTTGATCAATGAAGTTATATGCGCCACCTAACCAGGTACCCAACTTGTGCATTGCTGCACCAAAGTTGCGGGATTTATATAACTCCTGATACAGCCAGGAGTTTTTAAAATTCACCTCATAACTTTGTAGCTCTGCCTCGCCATTGAGCGTGGCAAATACGGTTTCCGCCGCAATCATGCCGGATTTCATTGCAGTGTGTGAACCTTTGATTTTAGAGAAATTCAGGGTTCCTGCGTCGCAACCGATCAAAAGACCATTGGGTAATACCATTTTAGGTAAGGCATTGAGGCCCCCTTTAGTAATGGCTCTTGCGCCATATGCGACGCGCTCGCCTCCTTCCAGATACTGTTTGAATTCAGGATGATGTTTGAGTCGTTGTAACTCGTCAAAGGGACTAATGTAAGGATTGTCATAGGAAAGATCAGTGATCAAGCCCAGGGAAACCATGTTGTCTCCCAAATGGTAAAGAAACGAGCCACCGCTGGCACCATTTTCTGATAAGGGCCACCCTGCGCCATGCACAACCAGACCGGGTTCATGTTTATCTCCATCGATCTTCCAGAGTTCCTTAATGCCGATGCCGTAGTGTTGGGTTTGGCTTTCCTTATCCAGATTGAATTTGCTAATGAGTTCCTTGCCCAAATGGCCTCGACAGCCTTCAGCGAATAACGTCACTTTGGCATGCAATTCCATGCCGGGTTCATAGGAGGCTTTGGCTTCACCGTCGGACCCCCTTCCCATTTCCCCGGTTGCTATCCCTTTTATACTGCCGTCTTCATGGTAAAGCACTTCAGACGCCGGGAAACCAGGAAAAATCTCAACCCCAAGAGCCTCTGCCTGTTCGCCGAGCCAGCGGCAGACTTCCCCAAGACTGATAATGTAGTTTCCGTCGTTGTGCATGGGTTTGGGAACCATCCATAACGGCATACTGATTGCCTTTTGCAGGCTTCTAAACATGAATACCTTGTCTCGTTTGACTTCCGTATTTAAAGGCGCGTCCATTTCTTTCCAATTAGGAAAGAGCTCATTCAAAGCTCTGGGTTCGAAGATTGCCCCGGACAGAATATGGGCGCCGACCTCTGACCCTTTTTCCAGCACCACCACACTCAATTCCTGTTCTTTTTCCTGAGCCATTTGCATGAGTCTGCATGCGGCCGATAAACCTGCAGGTCCCGCGCCGACAATAACAACATCGACTTCCATTGATTCGCGTTCTGGTTGTTCTGACATGATTTGATCTCTAACGGGAAAATAAATTGTGATTTTTGTTATTTAGTGTTTATTCGCTAAAGTCGCTGTGTTGGGCATGTCGAACCGATGGGATGCGGTCGGATAAGGCCCGTGATCTCAAGCGCTGGAAAATTCTATATTTAACCTGATATTTTCCTATTGATGCAGGTAAAATTCCACTACTTTTACCAATTTTTGCCAACATAAAAATCATGCGTTCTTCCTCGCCGAACCATCAGCCTACATCCACTCAAATCCATGCCAGTTCCAGGGGTTCTTCGATAACCCGGGAAACTCATGATGAAGTCATGACACCGAATTATGCGCCCATGAAAATGATCCCGGCCCGGGCTAGAGGGTCATGGCTATGGGACACCCAGGGCAAGGATTATCTGGATTTCGCAGCGGGTATTGCTGTGAGTGTATTGGGTCATTCCCATCCAGATCTGGTTGCGGTGCTCAACGAGCAGGCACAAAAATTCTGGCATGTGAGCAACCTGATGACCAATGAGCCCGCTATCGAATTGGCTCAACGCTTATGTGAACTGACGTTTGCTGAAAAGGTCTTTTTTGCCAACTCCGGGGCGGAGGTAAACGAAGCGGCGTTAAAATTGGCGCGACGTTATGCCTTCGATAATTTTGATGAAAAGAAAACGGAAATTGTTGCGTTTAATAATGGTTTCCATGGGCGCACATTTTTTACCGTTAGCGTCGGCGGTCAGCCTAAATACAGTGATGGTTTTGGACCGAAACCTGCTGGAATTACCCATCTGCCGTTCAATGATGTCGATGCGCTACGAGGGTTTTTTGCGGAAAAAGGCGATCAGGTATGTTGCGTTATGCTTGAGCCAATTCAAGGTGAAGGAGGGGTGAACCCGGCAAGCAGGGAGTTTGTGCAAGTAATTCGGGAGTGCTGTAATCAGCATGATGCGCTGATGATTCTCGACGAAGTACAAACCGGAGTGGGTCGTTCAGGCAAGTTGTATGTTTATGAAAAACTGGGAATTGCTCCGGACATCCTTACCACCGCCAAGGGGCTTGGTGGAGGCTTCCCTATCGCTGCGATGCTAACCACTGACAAAATTGCAAAAAGCCTTGGGGTGGGTGTTCATGGAAGTACGTTTGGTGGAAATCCCATGGCTTGCACAGTGGCAAACAAGGTGCTTGAGCTGGTTACGGAGTCTGACTTGTTGGAGGAGGTTGACAGAAAAAGTGAATTTCTCGTTAAAGAGTTAACTGCATTAGGTACCAGAAAAGACTTATTTAGCGGCGTTAGAGGAGAAGGATTGCTGCTGGGTTGCGAGCTCTCGGATAAATGGAAAGATAGGTCAAGGGATGTCCTGACTGCTTGTATGGAGGAAGGGTTGATGGTTCTCGTGGCGGGGCAAAATGTGATCCGCCTCGCTCCTCCCATTAACATTAGTCATGGAGATATTGAAGAAGGACTTGCAAGAATGGAAAGAGCGATTGAAAAGCTTGAGGCTACCTAGGGCTTTGGTGAGTCCTGTAGTGGACCCCACAGCAGATTTTCTGACTGGAAACGGTGATGGCTTTTCGAGGAAGCTTGCCAGGCGTCGGTGTGGTGCTTGTGGTTCAGCAAATGCCAATATCGGTATGTCTAGCCTCTGTGTTTTTTAGTGTCCTTTTTCGATGTTCTTTTTCTATGTTTTTTTGTTAATGCCTTTTAAAGGTTTCGATGTTGTATCGGAGTATTATCGGAGTATACGGTTGCTGATTGCAAAAGAATTCGAAGCGTGTTTTTGGTTTCCCGGTTTTATGCTCCCCTCTGGGAATGCGCCTACTCAATATTAACTATCGCTCTGAGACTGAGCTCTCTGAGGCTGGGATCTCTGAGCCTGAATTCTTCTAAACTCTAATGGTTGGCGCGTCGGGGTTTGTTACGCCGGAGTGTGCGAATTTTTGAATACAGTTCATCTCTATCTGCATAGATGCCCTCGATAAACCGTTCACCGACGGTCGCATCGTACTTCCGACGTCCATGGAGTATGCGTCGATTGTCAAATGCCAGCAGGTCTCCGGGTTCGTATCGAAAAATCAACTGATAGTCAGGGTTCTGGAGATATCGCGTCAGGGTGCGAATCGCTCTATAGGCCTTTTGTTGTATATCCAGCGGCGCTTTTAGTGGTGCGCGTAACCAGGTTGTTAATCTGATTTCCTTTAATGCACCATCGCTATCAAGAGTGATCACCGGGCCTTCTGCCCGATAATCCGATGTCTGGGATCGATTGTTGAAAA
>JAALKB010000163.1 GCA_011088265.1 Gammaproteobacteria bacterium | reverse complement strand
TTCACGGCGAATCATTGACTTCATTTCCCGGATAGAATCAAAGGCAGTGAAATCCAGATACTTGCGGTAAACAAAGGGTCGTAGAATCTCAATGAGCTCCTTCCCAGCCGTTTTGTCTCCTGCCACAACCCGGGCTTTGACAAACGCATAACGCTCCCAGCCTCTACCATGGGTTTGATAATAGTGTTCCATAGCGCTAAACGACAAGACCAGTGGCCCGCTTTCACCGTTTGGTCGTAGCCGCATATCAGTTCGAAACACAAACCCATCCTGAGTCACGGGATCCAGAGCGTCGATAATCTTCCTACCGAGTTTTATAAAAAACTCCTGGTTGCTAATCGACTTTTGATTAACCGCCCCGGCCCTGGTTTCTCCAGCTTCATCATAGGCAAAGATCAAATCAATGTCTGAAGAATAATTCAGCTCCACACCGCCCAACTTGCCCATGCCCACAACCACCATCTTTGCCTGGTGGGGTCCGTGGTCTGGGTGGGAATCTGACATCGGCGGCCCAAACCGTTCACTAAGCCATACCTCATGAAACCGCAAAGCCTGATCAATGCAAACATCTGCTAACACCGACAAATCGTTCATGGTTTCCTCTACTTCCGCCTGTCCACTGAGGTCCCGCCAGGCGAGTCGAACCATTTCCCGTCGGCGAATCTTCCTTAGTGCTGAATGGAGTCGGGCTTCATTTTCGGTACCACGAAGCTGTTCAATGACATATTGGGAGGTTTCATCCGGTTGCCGCGGGCGGTCAAGCTCGCCCCGCTGGATCAGGTCAAACAATAGTTCCGGGGTGTGAATACAGCTATTGGCGACAAAGTCACTGGCCAGCCATATGGAAGCTAAATCGTTCCGCTCCCTACATCGATCGAGGAGTTCTTGAGCCCAGCTCACCTCTCTGGCGTTCAGTGCCTCTTGAAACCTCACCCATAGTGGATCGAAATGCTTATAAAAGGTCTCCAGCAACCCTTAACCCTCGCTTGTGTATTAATCAGCGGCTTGTAATGGATACATTGCGAAGCAGTTCACCCAAAAAGACCACGATGACATCCTTACTCATCATTTTCGTCAATCTCTGCATCGATCCGAAACTCTTTGATTCGAGCCCATCAAGAAGGCGGATATCATTATTTGGCGCTCTACTTGATAATTTTGATGAGTTGGCCTATCGCCGGCTCACCGTCGGGATACATACCATTTAGCAATCTCAACTGTTCTTCTGCGTACTGGTCCAGATTGGATTTTTTTGCAAGTTTGGCAAAGGTATCACCTTTGGATACACGAACCAGTCTGATCTTTTTTTCTTCCGCGTATTTTTTCTCATGACGCTTTAACTTCCTAATACTATTGGCAGTCTCGAAAAAAGGCTGATCGGGAAGAGGCCCCCCTGAGAACAACGAAAGCACATAGGCACGACCACCGTGAAAAACTGAGGCAACCCGTACGGGACCGTGTCCAAAAGGTGTGTCAGCATTCACCAGCCCGGTATAGCTACGGCGGTTGATTGATTGACCCTTAAGTAATTGAGGGAATTTTCGTTTGAGATATTCCGCGGAAGACTCATTGCGATTTGGCTGATCAATCTGGATGGTTAGTGCTGCTTTTCGATCCTGACGTAGCGCCACTAGCTGGGTAGGCTGATTGTCTATTTTCCAATCCCCCGGAAACTCAATCACTAAATCCAGTTCCTTATGATAAAAACGGTTACCGTGAATAATTCCCTGCTCCTCACTATCACCAAAAGTAGCCCCATCAAGATAACGAAGAAAATCTTCGGGATTCGTTATTCTAGCCGTTGGATTCTTATATTTCTCGGCAGCACGGACCACTTCCTGAAGTCGTTGGTCATTCCGGGGGTGGGTGGAAAAAACCCCATGATAAACCCGAGGCGGTCTGTTTTCTTCTTTTGCTCTTTGAAGCTCGAAAGTCTCCTGGTCTTTAAGAATACCTACCACGCCCAACATTTTGTGAGGGTCGTAACCGGTAACGGCAAGGTATTCAGCCCCAAGGCGATCCGCCTCCAGCTCATGGCCTCGCCCGTAGCCTCGAACCAAGGCATTACTGAGTTGACCAGTCAGATCGGCAACTCCCTTACTGCCCGTGGCGATAGTCGCGATAGCACCCAGCAGGCCAGCCGTTGTCTGCGCACTATGCTGCCGAACGCCATGTCTGGCGGTAACATGGCCAATTTCATGACCCAATACGCCAGCTAGCTCCTCTTCATTGTTCATGTAGGACATGATTCCCCGGGTGATATAGATATAACCGCCGGGCAACGCGAAGGCGTTTACCTGAGGAGAATCAAGTAGGGTGAATTTGAAATCGAGGTGGCTTCGGTGGCTCTTTTCCGCCAACTTCTGCCCAAGGTCATTAACTAATTTCTGTAGCGCCTCGTCATGGTAGATCGAGTATTGTTTAATTATCGCTTTATGACTTTGTTTTCCAAGTTTGATTTCACTTTCTTCTGACATCAAAACGAAATCCGTATCCCCCGTCACGGGGTTCGTGGCACATCCAGTCAGGGCGCTTAATCCAAGGACTACAAATGTAATCTTTATCAGGGTAATTATATTCATACGATATCGTTTATCACTCTTTTCGGTTCAATCTTATGTTCCTTACGTTCAGGCCGGTTTCCCCTACCCCTCCATTATCGCACAATCGACATTTACATTGCCCGAGCCATAATCAACCATCGACGCTCACTAAATTGTCGGAGGCACCAGCAAAAGCTGACACTAAAGCGTCAATGAATAGTACCGACTGCTAATAGTGTGCAAAGCACACCTTCGCTTTCGGGAGCTCAATCATCCATGACAATAACCAGGAATACGGGAATAAACGTTGATTTCAACGGTTGGTGATATACTCTACCCCGATGAAATCACTATATGTGAAATGGAGAATATCGACATCAAGACAGATCCAGCCTGGCAGGAGACAGAGATATCGATTCCTGTTTGTGTTCTTCTCACGATGAGTTAGCTGACCTACAACCCACAACCCTTCGAAGTCATAACAACTGCAATCACAGTTTTTGGCCCTTGATTATTTGTTCAGTAATGATTTGTTCCGTGTTCCTTATCCTAAAGTCGCTACCGTGTTAATTACCTCCCATCAAAGCATTGACGATATCCCCGCTTCCCAGTGGAACGCATTGCTTGAGGACGGCTATCCATTCTTGCAACATGAAGTTCTATCAGCCATGGAAAAGCACGACTGCGTGGGAGAGCATACGGGCTGGCTGCCCAGACATCTCACCATCACTGATCAAGGCAGACTCATTGGTGCAATGCCGATTTATGAAAAGCACAATTCCTGGGGTGAGTTTGTTTTCGATCACGCCTGGGCTGATGCCTATTATCGAGCGGGGATTGAGTATTATCCCAAACTTGTGAATGCAATCCCATTTACCCCAGCCAGCGGACGGCGTATTCTGGTTGATAGACAGCAGCAGGAAACGATTACTCCCAAAATCATCGACGCCGCTAAAACCCTGCTGGATGAAGGGGGATACAGCGGATTGCATTGCCTGTTTCCCTCCCCGGAGGCTTATACTACGCTGAATCAGCAAGGGGCTGTCTCAAGAAATGACTGCCAGTTTCATTGGCACCACCGGGGTTATGAAAACTTCGATGATTTCCTGGGAACTCTTAAGCCAAAAAAACGAAAAAACATCCGACAGGAAAGGCGCAAGGTAGCTGATGCGGGTCTCAACATACGACGTTTGAATGGACATACCGCCAATGAACAGGACTGGGCGGATTTCACACGTCTTTATGCCCTGATCTACAATCGCAAATACGGCATGCCCGCCTTTAATCATCACTACTTCATGGAAGTTGCCCTGGCGATTCCCGGTCAAATTCACCTTGTGCTTGTTGATGATGGCTCAAGGGCACTGGCAGGTGCACTCATGTACAGCGACCATAATACCCTTTACGGCCGACACTGGGGTTGCGACAGTTATGTTGACTGCCTCCACTTTGAAGTTTGCTACTATCAGGGTATTGAGATGTGTATTGAAAATGGATGGCAACGATTTGATCCCGGCGCTCAGGGCGAACATAAAATCGCCCGGGGGTTTGAGGCTACGTTAATGCAATCCCTACATTGGATGACCGATAGTCCATTCAATGACGCCATTGCTCAATTCGTTTCTCAGGAACAAAAAGGCGTGCAGCGATATATAAACGCAGTGATACAACACTCCCCGTATCGCTAGAAAAGCCAGCCTCGAAAAATCAGCCCAGAAAGGTAACCTGCGAAGTCTCGCTCTTGCACACCACGCACTCATCTGCCCAACCACAGCTACCCCCACAAAGTGCGACCCACGCGACTACTGTTAAATGATTTAAAAAAGGCACTGCTTACTCTGATTCTCGCATTGGTGTCGGCATTCATTTTTCAACGATTACGAACCCCGGCACCGTTTCTGCTCGGTGCACTCTTTGGCATTTGGTTGATTGGAGGAATAGCCAAACCCATCAGACCACATTTGGGAATTCCAAGATGGCTGTACGTACCGGTCATACTAGGGATGGCGGTTATGATTGGCTCGATGTTCAGCCCGGATATGGTTGCAAAAACCTCATCCTGGCTTTGGAGCCTCATCACCCTGGCACTGGCAACACTGATCGCCACCATCCTGGCCGCAGCCTATTTGATTCAAATCAGAGGTTATTCCAGGAATCTCGCGCTACTTTGCTCTCTTCCTGGTGGTCAGGCGGAGATTTTGCTCATTAGTCATCAGCTAGTGAACAAGGACTATGTGGTTGTCCTTTGTCATCTTGCCCGGGTCACTGTGGTATTTTGTGCCACGCCTTTGGTTCTATCCATTTCCCAAGGGGAGTCCGGGATCACTCGCTCCTATGATGCACTAACAGGTTTACCGGGCATAGCAGACCTGCCCGTTTTGGCACTCATTCAGTTCGTGACATTGGCCGGGGCCGGTTATCTTGCTGGGCGCTTGCTGCGGCTTCCCATACCCCATTTACTCGGCCCCATTTTCCTTAGCATGATCGCTCACCTCCTGGGCGTGGTGAGCATTCCGCGGATTAATGAATTCGTGATTCTCGCCCAACTGGTCGTGGGCGGCCTCATCGGCTCCCGTTTAGCCCAGGTTGATCTTTCGCTAATCAGCAAATACCTCATCGACGCCATAGTTAATGCGACAATCCTGGTGATGACCTTTCTCATAATAGCCCTTACCCTGAGCGTTTTTATCGATATCCCTTTTCTTGATCTCTTTCTTGCTTTTTCACCAGGCGGCATCTACGAGATCACCCTATTGACCCTTCTTTTCGGTTTTGATTTAGGCTTCGTGGCTTTTCATCACACGTTCCGGGTATTGCTTATTTTTCTGTGTTTACCATTGGTCGTTAAACCGAAATAGATATCGCTCATTAACCTGTTAATCTATTTGCTCTTGGGTCCCATGCTAAAAAACCGGGTTGGATGTTATAGTTGAAGCCGTTTTTAGCAAACCATATTGGCCGACTCAGAGGCAGAATAAAAACTTGGCAAAGTAAAAACTCTGGAGAAAATCTGGCGTATCTATTTCTGTTGCTTTCATGATGAAACCCGGAATTCCAAAATAGTCTCGTAAATTTTCCAGTAAGAACAGGTTATTCATTACAACATCGGCACACCGGAAAACCATCACATCTCACACCAGATCGGCTACGGACAAATAGGCTATTGCAAAGCTACTCCAAATATCGCGCAAGGGGAACTCTGGGGGGACTCGGGGTCATTTTATTAGTGACCTCGGCGTATTCCCTTAGCGCTGGTTCCATTGATACCTCCTTGTTGGAGACCCTACTTGCCACCGGCCAATTCTTCGGGTTGGTTGCTTCAGACCCAAATAGCAGTCTGCCTCTGGTGCTGGGTCAGATTCGCATACCCCGACTGATATTGGCCATCATTGTGGGCAGCGGTCTAGCCATGTCAGGAACGGTGTTGCAGGCTTTGTTCCGCAACCCAATGGCAGACCCGGGATTACTGGGAGTCTCGTCCGGCGCTGCATTTGGTGCTGCTGCGACCATTGTTCTTGGATTTTCTTTTTTTGCCCAGGCGTTTATGCTTTTTGGCAATTGGTTACTTATGCTTGTGGCGTTTGCGGGAAGCTTTACCAGCCTCAGCGTGGTATACCGATTGGCGACTTTCAATCGGCGCACAGACATTCCCACCATGCTGCTGGCAGGAGTCGCAGTGAATGCCATTACTGGCGCTCTGATTGGTTTACTCAGCTATATCGCCAGCGATACCGAGCTTCGGGATTTGATTTTCTGGAGTCTGGGTAGCCTGAGCGTAACGGACTGGTGGAAGCTTGCTGCTACCGCTTTAATTGCCATCCCATCGTGTTTTGCCCTGCTCTTTCATGCCCGGGCGTTAAACGCTAATCTACTCGGTGAGAGCGAAGCCAGACATCTCGGATTTGATGTTGAAAAGATTAAAAAGAGGCTTATTATTCTGGTCGCGCTAGTGGTGAGTGCGATAGTGTCCATATCCGGAATTATCGGCTTTGTGGGACTAGTAGTTCCTCACCTACTACGTCTCGTTGTTGGTCCGGATCATCGCCTATTGCTTCCTGCATCCGCTCTTACTGGTGCGATTTTATTGATTCTGGCTGACATCGTCGCCCGCACCATCGTCGCTCCGGCTGAAATACCCATCGGTATTATCACCGCTGTACTCGGTGGTCCATTTTTCCTGGGGCTACTTATTCGACACAAACGCAAGCAGGCCTTTTGATGCTTAGGGTAAAAGATATCAGCGTTAAAATTTCTGACCACTTACTTCTTGATGGATTTTCCTGTGATTTCCCCACCGGACAACTCTGCATGATACTTGGGCCAAATGGAGCAGGAAAAACCACTCTATTGAGATGTCTGGATGGGGAAATAACGCCATCAAATGGGCTGATCGAGCTCAATGGACGATCACTGTCCAAGTGGACTAATCTGGAGTTGGCGACCCAACGAGCGGTATTGCCCCAGCATTCAAATCTTGATTTTCCGTTCACCGTGCAGGACGTCGTATTAATGGGCCGAACCCCTCACGATACTTCGGAAGAACAAGATCAGGAAATTGCCCATTGCGTACTGGCTCATTGCGACTGCACGCACCTTATCGATCGCGCTTTCCCGACATTATCCGGTGGGGAACAGCAACGGGTTCATACCGCGAGAATTCTGGCTCAGGTCTGGCTCAGGGTAGCCGACCAAAGCCGATTTCTTTTACTCGATGAGCCAGTATCCGCACTGGATTTGAGTCATCAGTACGCACTTCTTCAACTGCTTCAACGACTGGCTAAAGAGCAACAGATCGGTATCATCTGCTCACTACATAATCTCAACCTGGCTGCACAGTTTGCCGATCGTTGCATCCTGATTGAGAATGGCCGACTGGTGGCAGACGGATCGGCGAAAGTGGTTCTCAATAAAGGCATACTTAGCCAGGTGTTCGGCATTGAAATGTGGGTCACCCCCCATCCCCAAAACCCGAGTATCCCGTTAATCATGCCCACCCTGGACCATCATTGACCTCCCCTGGCCAACCCTGATTACTATCGATAACAATCGGCTACCGCTGATTAGCTCGATCAACCAGAGCTTTCATCTTCAAGCATGAGTCGACGAACATCATCCAATTCTCGACAAAAAGGCTCGATACCATTTAGCATGCGTAGTGTATGCCGATGCATCATACCCGAATCAACATAAACAAAGGCATCCCGTTTTACCGCATCGATATTCTTCCACTTCTGCCAAAGGGACATATCCGGAGGAATTCCATCCGTCATGCCCGTAACGATAACATCTGGGTTCCCTTGAATAACGGCTTCCATACTCACCTGGGGAGCAATAATAGGCAATTCGGCGAATAGGTTCAGTCCGCCACACACCTCCAAAACACGGCTAATAAAATGCTCACCATTCAGTGTCATTAGTGGACTTGTCCAAACCTGATAAAACACCTCCAGGGGTTCCAGGTGTGCATATCGCTTTTTGGTGCTTTCGATAACATCACCAACGGTATGGACTGAAGGATCGACCTGGTTCTCGGTCCCCGCCAGGATCGACATGTCGCGAACGTTATCCAGAATATCGTTAAAGGTTCGCGGTTCGGAATAATAAATGGTCAACCCCAGACGCTCCATTTGATCCAGAGCACCACCGTTGTTTCCGCCACGCCACGCTACAATCAGGTCAGGCTTAAGGGCCAGAATTGTTTCTAGATTGAACTGGGAATAGCTGCCTACAGAGAGAATCTCATTGGCTTCAGGGGGATAGTCGCTGTATTCAACTACCCCAACAATCCGATTTCCCGCACCAGCGGAGAAAAGATTTTCCGTATTATGAGGGGCTAAACTGATAATACGTTGGGCCGGCTTTTGAAGGGAAACGAGACGATCAAAGTCATCCTTGACTTTGAGTTCTTTGGGTTCTTTGAGTTCGAAAGCCATTGCGCTGTGGAGCCAGGCGAGAACTCCAAACAGCGCAATCACGAGTCTGACCATTCTGCCTGGGGAGGTGACCGACAGACCCATCACAACAAAACCATGATTACAGAATCACTTATGGCAAAATCACAAAGCGAAATTATGATTGCAACACCAGAATAACCTAGGGAACGTATCGCAAGGTAGCCATGACATTGATGCCGTCCTGGTTATAGAAGGATGCGGTTTCATACTCTTTATCCAAAACGTTGTTCACCTTCAAACCCAAGGCCCATTTGGAATGTATCTGATACTCAGCACGCAGATCCAGCAATGAATAACTGCTAATGAGTGTTGTATTGCTCACGTTATCATATGTGTCACCGCGAGAACTGATGGAAGCCCCAACGCTCAGCTTGCCAAAATCCCGATCCGTAGTAAGGCTAAGGATTCGCTTGGCTCTTCTGGGGAGTTGTTTGCCATCGTTAGCACCGCCACTCGCATCTTTGGGGTTTTGTAACGTCGCACTGATACCTAACGCCCAACCTGCAATATTTGTGGAACTCGCTAATTCAAGCCCCGTAATCTCTGCTTTGTTAATATTCACTGGGGCAAAAGTCACAGAATCAAAACCAATCAAATCTTCAATTTCAGTGCGGAAAAGATTGATCGACCAGCGACCGTTTTTAGTACGTCCTGAAATCCCTGCGTCAAAGCTGGAAGAGGTTTCCGCCTCTAGATTTGCATTACCAAAACCTGGATAGTAAAGCTCGTTGAAAGTAGGTGCCTTAAATGCAGTGCCATAAGACAGGGTCATACGACGGCTATTTCCCAGATCTCGACCATAAGCAATGCCACCAGTGGTTTTTGACCCCAATTGTTCATTATCATCCTTTCGAGCGG
>JAALKB010000162.1 GCA_011088265.1 Gammaproteobacteria bacterium | reverse complement strand
AAGCCCCATTCCGCGCATAAATGTGATTGGTAAAGGCCAGGGTTGCTCTATCGTCGAAACATCAATATATCCCTTTCCATTCCATCGAATTCGATCTAACCCCTTTGCTGCGCCTATGTTAGCACGTGAAATAGATATAGCTGACATAATCGATCCACTAAAATTGGTACTGTTTAAGTCAGAGCCTTCTAAGTCCATTCCGCTCAGATCTGTCCAACGAAAATCGGCATTAGCTAGGTCTGCTCCTCCAATGTATGCACCCTTAAAATTAGATCCAAAAGCATTTGCATTTCTTAGATTTACATCCCTCAGATTAGCTCCCCGGAAGTCGGTCCAACTTAAGTCTGCATTCTGTAAATTAGCCCCACCTCCAACAAGGGGCGTTCCCTCTTTAAGAACAAAAAAGCCCGACAGGTCTACCCTCGAGAGATCGACTTGAGATAGAGCGCCAAAATGCAAACCTGAACGCCTCAAATCATTACTCATGAAATGTACGGAGGATAAATCTCTTTCTGTTAAAGTGGGAAAGCTTATGACCTTACTAGCTTTCCATCTATTCCACGATTCAATATCGTCGGAGAGTATACAGTCCAATAGTCGTTCAAGATGATCTGGATTCGCCATGCTAGTGAAGTTTTTATTTGACGGAATGATATTTACCTAATTCAAGCGTTTATCTTGCACATGTTTCCTGAATTGACAACAACATTTGAGGAGCACGGCCGAGAACATCGGAATACCAGTGACCGAACCGTCAGAATGTTTGGCTGGGTAAACCGGTATACGCAACGGGAAATGGAGATCTGATGGCGGTACAGTAATACATCGTTTCTCAAGTGCAAAGTACAAACTGTCTTTTTAGGGCCATGCACTGCCCGTTGACTTTACTTTCCAATCGGGCAGAATGTACTCATAGCCGCCATTCGGTGACTCTCAATTTGGGCGTGACAACGTGTACTATCGCGCTCACTTTAAAGCGAGCCATAGAGTCAATGTTGTTGAAAGTATTGGAAATGGGGAGAATAGAAAAAGTGGATAATGAGACCAACGAACAAAGCGAGGGGGTCCTCGTATGCGAACCACTCCTGACCAAAGCCATTGAGTAGAAATGACTGGCACCAACCTCCCTATCGTGAATGATTGGTATGACACTACCCCCTTTCCAAACAATGTCACCAGAGTTTATGAAAAATATATTGACCAATATTGGTCAGGCAACATTTGGGTGATCGAGGGTTCTGAAGCCAGCTTGGTGGTCGATACTGGGTCTGGTATCGTATCGCCGATCCCGACAATTAAAGCGATTGTGAAAACACCACTAATAGCGGCCGCTTCATGCTACTACTACGATCATGCAGGAGGACTCAGCTACTTTGACCGGCAGTGCATTCATTCCCTTGACGCCAAGGCAATTTCTGACGCCTCAAACGATATGGGAGCAAGGAACCTAAACAAATTTGCTAAATTTACTGCGCTGCCCCATAGTGATTTCAAGTTGAGTTCATATCAGCCAAAAAGCACAAGCTCTTCCGAGCTACTCGAAGACGGATTTATGTTTGAATTGGGTAATCGAAGCATCGAGGTTCTGCATGTACCAGGCCGTACTCCTGGCAGTCTGGTATTTTGGGAAGAGAAGACCGGTTACTTATTTGGTGGCGAGACTCTGTTTATCGACCCATATCAGAATGATTTCCCACCCGAAGATGTGCAATCTTACGAAGACAGCCTGAGACATCTTAGTCATTTTCCGGTGTCAACCATCTTTGGCGGTCACTTTGAGCCATTTTCCAGAATGGAACTTATAGACTTAGTGGAGAGTGAAATTGGGCGCTATCACTAAGATTCACGTAACAAGCGCATGCACACGAACATAGTGACCGCGCAGCGGGCACTTTGCCGGTGATGCGGGGCGTTACCGACTGGCTGCTATGGGCCAACAGCGGACGGTCACTGTAAGGTGCGATTTGGTCTAAACTTCTCCAGTTAAATTCGTCAGATCAAGTCCAAGTTTTTACAAATAATTCCTGCGCGCTTTGCTGTTTTTCTTTGCCCTTGGTATCGAGCGTAAAGCCTGACTCTCCATAAGCGGGTTCTCTGGATTCCAGAATATTTCTTAATGCGACCATGGCTCGGGGGAATCCTTTTATGGGTCGTTTATCGCCCTGATTCATGACTCTTAGCATGTGCTCTTCTGGAGAGGCTTTTACCCAGATTGTATGAAAGTTTTCCAGCAAAATGCGGTAGGTAAGTGGGTCCGCGGTGATTCCTCCCGCAACGGCTAGGACGACTTTATCGCACTCCCTGATTACGTTTTCCAAACATCTTTGCTCCAACTCTGGATAGCCTGATTCGCCATCGAGAGAATAAATTCAAGTTGTTTGCGAGTCATTTTACACTCGGCGCGTGCCCGGCGAATGCGCCTCCCTAACTCGTTCAGGAATACCCCGGGAGGTTGATCGTCATATGAGCTACCCCTGGCGATCAATGTCAGCTCCTGGTCGCAACTACAAAACGGGAGGCTAATTCACGAGCCAACACTTCGACCCTGATTTCGCAGATAGTTTTCGATGTTCGCGCGCATATTTGGTGGTATGGGGATTGGTTTCATACGGGAGGCATCGACAAAAGCGGCGGTAGTTTTCACGCTAAAACAATGTTTCCCATTTTGATAGCCTTCAACTTGATGGGTTAGCGATGAGTGCCCTAACCGGGACACGAACACTCTCATTTCAAGGGGATAGCGTGTGGTTACGGGAAAGTGAAAATCACAGTTCAGTGAAACAAAAGGGGTTCCAATTCCCCGGTGGATATTGATATCGAACCAGTTGCTGGTCAGACAATACACATACCAATCTTCGATGGCAGTTAATGTCCATTCAGGAATTCTCGCTGTGTAAGCAATTTGAGCGGGATCACAGTCTCCCCACCCCACGGTGACATAAAACTGATGTGGTTCAAATTCATGGGGATGCACTGATTCCAGGTCAAGCAACTCCGTCGGTAATGGTTTTATTCCCTGGGGCATACCTATTGTCTTATTCGTATTATTTCTACCATCCTGGCCTCAGTCTACTGAATTTTTACGTATTCGAATTCACCGGGCATTTTGTTAATACCCGATTTTGGGGGTGCAATCCAGTTGGCGAATTTCCCAATCTCTGTCTGTAGCTTCATTAGAGAAGTGACGTAATCTGCATCTTCAGAAGAAGGAAGCCACTGATCTTTCTGTTCGGCGAAAGCCTGTTCCCCAATGATCATTCCGTCAGGATTTGTTCTCACCCTGGAAAATTCTCCGATATTACGATTAAAGGCTTCATGGGGTAAACGGAACTCGAAATCCACTGCATTTCTTGCGACCACTTTGTTCCAACGCCCGATGCCACCTGAGGTATCTCTCACGTAATCATTTCTTAAACGCATGTTCAATGCAGTAAGTGCAGGTTCGTCCACGATTTTTGGTTGTCCACCAATAAGCCTCAGTGTTGGATAAGTGTCATTTAACAACTGATGATCATCTTCAATCCGGTCTTCATGGAAGCGACCTTTTATCCCGGCGCTGTAGGCATTCGCCGCGTTGGTTGAGATTTCTGACCCAAATAGATCCAGGGATAGACTGTAATGCAGGTTTGCCTTCTTTTGCATAGTGGGAAGATCGATTACACCCAATGCTCGTACTGCCTCAATGTCGTATGGGTTTTCGATCCTCGCCTGATTCATCGCCTGACAGGTTCGCTCGATAATTCGACTAATGCCCGACTCTCCCACAAACATATGATGGGCTTCTTCCGTCAACATGAAGCGACAAGTCCTCGACAAGGGATCAAACCCTGACTGCGCCAGGCTTTCCAATTGCATTTTCCCGTCACGGTCGGTGAAATAGGTGAACATGAAAAATGAAAGCCAATCCGGCATTTCCTCATTAAACGCACCGAGCATTCTGGGTTTATCCTGATTACCCGAACGTCGTGTCAACAATTCATTGGACTCTTCTCGACCGTCAGCACCAAAGTATTTTTGCAATAGGTACACCATGGCCCACAGGTGCCTGGCTTCTTCAACATTAACCTGAAAAAGATTGCGCATATCATAAAGCGAGGGGGCGGTTTTGCCTAAAAAGCGTTGCTGCTCTACTGAGGCAGGTTCCGTGTCTCCCTGAATCACAACCAGCCGACGTAGCATACCTCGATATTCACCCGGAACCTCCTGCCAGGCAGGTTGCCCTTTGTGATCGCCAAAACCGATGACCCTATCGGGCACCTGAGGTGCGAGCAGCACTCCCCAGCGATATTCTGGCATTTTTATAAAACCGAATTTCGCCCAGCCATCTCGTTCCACACCCACTGCTGTGCGCAAATACACCATGGCATCCTGGAAGCCTTCAGGACCCATATTTCGCCACCAATCCAGATAACCGCCATGCCAACGCTCCAACGCCTTGAGAATACGCTTATCACCAGCTAAGTTGACGTTGTTTGGTATTGAAACACCGTAGTCAATTCCAGTACTTGCCTTATGTTGCATATTTTCAATCTCTGTCATCATTCCTGTTTTGGGTCATTTCAGGGTTGCCTATGTACCCCATCGTCCCGCCCACCGACAAGGGCCGGATGCAATTTCAGCTAAGTGAACCTTAAGTTCGATGGGGGTCAAATACTGCTTTTTTACCACTTCCGTAGCGCTTTAGTGCACCCTCTTCTCCCACGGCATTGGGGCGTTGAAAAATCCAGTTCTGCCACGCCGTTAGTCGTCCAAAGATTTTGGTTTCCATAGTCTCTGGCCCACCGAAACGCAAAATCGCCTCCATTCCGGTCATCGCATCGGGAGAAAAACTGGCTCGCTCTTCAATAAAAATCCGAATCTCGTCTTCCCAATCAATATCATCATACGTGAAGGTCACCAAACCGAGCTCATTGGCACGTTCAGCATTCAGGACTTCACCAACCAAAGGTCTTAGCACATTTAATTTCTCTGGCTCGCCGAGAAATCGGGTTTCCAACCGGGAGAGGCCATTAGCCATTTGATAGTGACCAAAATTCGCTTCTCCAAGGGTCAGGCCTGCCTCCACGCCAGGCTGGTCTTCAAACTCACCGTCGGCCATAAAAATCCGGTCTGATGCAAAGGCTAACTCAGCGAGGGTGCCTATAAAACAGCTATCGGGTTCTATTAGCGCAATCAGGGAACGGGATGTCAGATCAATGCGGCGCAGCACCCTGGCCCAGTTAAGAAGGATTTCCCGCACAAGCCAATGTTGCTGGTGCTGACTCAGGAAGTCATCATGCGCCATTGCCAATTTCCGGTCGCCCTGGGTCCTAAATTGCCAGATTCCAATTTCGGGTTCATTAAGACGCAGATGCAAAATCGCATCATCGAGTTCCCGGGCCACTCGGATTCCCCAATACTGATCACCCTCACTGATCATCCCTTCCATATCCAGAGGTGCATCCCGATCGCTAGCTGCAACTGAAATAGTAGCCAGTTTGGACTCTCGGTGAATATCTACCGTCACACTGGAGTATTGCAGAAAATCTACCTGTACTTCACGATGAAGGGCTCCCAGACGTATTCCCCGGCAAGAATTGAGCTCTTCTGGTCTATCAGACATTTCCTTGAATTGTTCAACCGTCTCAGTCAGACATTGCTCAAAACGGGAGTTCACAGCCAGTTGATCCACCAAACCCCAATCCACTGCTTTCTTTCCTTTTATCCCTTCTTCAACAGTACAAAGTACATCCGCGCGGTCCCTCCTTACCTTACGCTTATCGGTAACCCGAGTTAGCCCACCCGTACCCGGTAACACTCCAAGCAACGGAATTTCCGGTAAGGATACAGACGACGAACCATCGTCAGTCAGGATAATGTGGTCGCATGCCAAGGCCAGCTCATATCCTCCTCCCGCGCATGCCCCCTGAACAGCAGCAATATATTTTTGCCCCGAGAACCGACTGGCATCTTCCATGGCGTTACGGGTTTCATTGGTGAATTTACAGAAATTGACTTTGTGAACATGGCTTGAAGCAGCCAGCATTTTAATATTAGCACCGGCACAAAATACCCGGTCTTTACCGGAGCGCAATACCACTACCCTTACGCTGGGATATTCGAACCTAAGACGCTGAATTGCATCGTATAACTCGATATCTACACCCAAATCATAGGAGTTCAATTTTAATTCATAGCCGTTGAACAAGCCGCCATTCTCATCGACGTCCATAATCAGATTGGCTATCTCTCCTATTATCTCCATGCGCCAATGTCGATATTCGTCAGGACTGGTTTGAAAGTCAATTACCATCTTTTGTTAACTTATTAGAAGTGCGTTGTTCGATTTATATTGAATAACGGGAGCTAACTCAAGAAAAACCAGCACTAAATTTCATTTTATTGATAAAAAAATGAAATTTAGTGCACTTTCTATTTTCTTATCCTCAAGCTCTATTCATCGGAATCTACCCAAACCATTTTGGGTAATTCTATTTAAAGAGTTAGTCACCGAAGAATGTGAAGACTGGATATATAAAGATTGGGAAATAGAAAACCAGGTTTAATCAGACCCATTGGAAAATTCAACAATGGAAAATTCAACAATGGATTGGATAATTGGAAATGCACCTTTTTCCATTTCCAATATGATGTTAAAGTGGTTTAACCCCCCACAATCCACAAGGCGACTGGGTGTTCCCGCCTCGATCAGTTTTTCATGATACTCCTTAGCCTGCCTTCGGAACTCTCCGGTATCCTTTTCTGCAATGGCGATCAACACCGACTGGGAAAATGTTGACTCTGCAAACTGAGGGCTCAGTCTCCTCGCACGATCCTGATCGAGGAATAACGGTTCATTGATAGAGGTGTGGCAAATCGGCGTCAAATCGTAAATTCCGCTAATAAGGACGACCAAACCGACTCCTTGCATCAAGGGCTCATCCTGATACTGAGCCAACATATGCATCAGTAATTGTGCTCCGGCGCTGTGACCCGAAATGCTAATGTTGTCAGGATCAATTCCCAATTCGTTGCTATTTTGAACCAGATAAACCAAACACCGATGGCATTCATCAACCATCTGTTCAATATCAGCATCGGGAGCAAGGGTATAGTTCACGGCCACGAAAGTTACCCCTCTTTCCACCAATGGTTTTGCCATGGTTGCGGATTCCTTCTGTGATAACTCCTGCCAATAGCCTCCATGAATAAATAGATGCAAAGGCCGTTTTTTCGTTGACGAACCATTAGCATAAAATAGATCAAAAACCTGTTCATTTTCATCACCGTATCGAACATCACATAGACAGCGCAGGGACTCCCGGGCCCAGGCACTTTCATCCACATACCGCTGTACAAAAGGCGCATAGTCTCCGCCAATCGCACTGCTGGGAGAATAGGCAATCTCCAGTTGTTCCGGACTCATCTCACGATACAATGTCGTCATAACCTGAAAAATCATTTCTTATGAATATTAGCAAGCAAGATTGTATCGCATGGGATCAAGCCGACCCACTGAGAGATTACCGAAATCGTTTTATTATCGAGCCAGGACAAATTTATCTGGACGGAAACTCCCTCGGAGTTCTACCTGCACACACATCCAAAAAAATAGAAAACACCATCCAGTACGAATGGGGGGTTGACTTGATTAAAAGCTGGAATAAAGCGGGCTGGTTTGAATTGGCAGGGAAATTAGGTGATCGCATGGGAGAATTGGTTGGGGCGGCGCCAGACCAAATCGTCGTCTGTGACAATACAACTATCAACCTTTTCAAAGCAATTCATGGGGCTTTGGGCATTAATCGCCAGCGCAATAAAATCATCGCCCATAAAGGTGATTTCCCAACGGATCTTTATATCATTGAAGGAGCTGCAGCCAATGCTGGCCGGGAAATTCAAATTGAATTAGTCGAGGGCGAGACGACCATTTGTGATCATTTTTCTGATCAGGTCGCCGTGGCAATTTTATCTCATGTGAATTACAAAACCGGTGCGTTAATGGACATGGAAGAGATTACTCGTCGAGCCCATGCAGCCGGTGTTTTGGTAGTTTGGGATTTATGCCACAGCGCAGGAGCACTGGCCGTGGAATTGGATAAATGTCATGTCGATTTCGCCGTCGGGTGTTCCTATAAATATCTCAACGGTGGTCCTGGTGCTCCTGCATTTATCTACGCCGCGAAGCAACATCATGCAACGATGACACAACCGCTGAGCGGTTGGTGGTCCCACGCTAATCCATTTGATTTTTCTCATCAATATGTCCCGGCAAACGGCATAAAAAGAATGTTATCCGGAACCCAGCCCATTTTGTCACTCTGCGGGGTTAGCACTGGCCTGGATACATTTCACGGAATTCAAATGGATGAGGTTCGAAAAAAGTCCATGGCTTTATGCCAATTGTTTATTGATCTGGTTACACAACGATGCGGTAACTACGGGCTGGAGATTATCGACCCCATCCATGCGGAGCAAAGAGGTAGCCATGTCTCTGTGGCCTTTGAACAGGGTTACTCCGTGGTGCAGGCGATGATAGAACAGGGTGTCACGGGGGATTTCAGGGCACCGAACCTCATGCGATTTGGCTTTACACCCCTTTATATCGGCTATGAGCAGGTATGGAATGCGATTGAAGTCCTCGGAGATTGCCTACAACGAGAAGTATGGAAGGATGAAAAATATGATCGCAGATCTCTCGTTACCTAATAACGGTCTGGCCCTCGCAATCTGGTTTTGGGATTGCGGTGAGTCATTCTCCACTGGGTCAATCCGGTGGCGCTATTGGTAAGTGATCGCGACTTTCTAGGCGACTTCTCCGACCACCGCCTCACAATCCAGCAAAATCTGATTACTGATCACAAGTTCCATAGCGGTATTCATGTCGTCGGCATACCAGACATCCCCTTCGCTTCGAAAAGGAATCACGGATCTGATCGCAACTAACGCTGCGTTGGTTCCTTTTCCAAGGGGATAATCCTGTGCTATTTTTTCTACACTGGATAGAGCTTGAGCCGCGATCAGGGTCTCACCGGCAATCACCATTTCCAGATTGCGCACAATCATCGCCGCTTTTCGGGCGCACCAGGTTGAATTCGAAACATGGTCTTCTGCATTTCCTTTACCAGGAATCGAGTCTGTGGAGCCTGGCCCGGAAAGGGTTCGATTTTCCATTACCAGTGCAGACAAGGAACATTGCACAGTGGCATAGCCTGTATTCAAACCAGGCTTACCACTAGCAAGGTTTCTACCAAGCCCGCAACTCATGACAGGATCGATAAGTCGCGCCACCCGCCGTTCACTAATGGAAGACAGATCGGTCATGGCAATAGATAGCAGATCCATTGCCTGGGCGATATATTGGCCGTGAAAGTGTCCGCCTGATAC
>JAALKB010000161.1 GCA_011088265.1 Gammaproteobacteria bacterium | reverse complement strand
TAAGTTACACTGAACTGTGTGTCCTAATTAGTGTAACCACAGCACCGTCGTTGATCTACAAGCGCACAAAGAATCTCAGGACAGGTGGTGGCTTTATGCTCAGCGCTCAGAATGGATAGGTAGTTATCCTCTACGTACCAGGGATCATTGATAAAGTTAGACAACTTGTCTTCGTCCGGCGCAATGCGTTCCACTTATTGCGCCCTACGCGCGCTGTTTGCTCCAGGTTTGAATTTGATTGACATGGACATCGTGTTCGCCTGCCAACTGAGCGAGTGTTTTTTCGCCCTTGAGGACAGCCAGCGCCACTTTGGCTCTAAAGGAAGGGGAATGGTTTCGTCGTTTTCTTCGCATTTTCTGTTCTCTCTTTGTAAAGGAAAATTTAACAAGCGCAGCGTAAATCTCAGGGGCTTGCCCCCGAGCTGGATAGCGTACAATGGCATTTATGCCATTGTAGGGTTTCCCTTTTATGGATTTACAGAAGAATACGCATCATGTTTACCGGTTAATGTATCACTTTGTATGGATTCCGAAATACAGGCATAAGGTATTCGAAGAGCCTTTTCGAAGTGAGCTCAAAGGGATCATTAAAGAGATCGGTTACGATTATGATATAGAGATTGTTGAATTGGAGATCCCGGTAGATCACATCCACATGGTGGTGAGGTCGGAACCGAAAGATTCGCCCTCGAAGATAATGCAGGTGATAAAAAGCATCTCTGCCCGGGAGTTTTTCAGGATAAGACCGGAAATAAAGAAACGTTACTTTTGGGGCGGAAAATTATGGACACAAAGTTATTTCGTCGAAACGATAGGGAATGCTAATGAAGAAGCGATTCGTCAGTATGTCCAGAACCAGCTTTCGACGATGAATAAATACGAAGACAGTAGTCGACAGCTCAGTGTGTTTTGAAACTCGGTCGCTTGCGGCCGAGTTGTTTATCAGAAAACACACTTATCGCACTGTCCTATTTAGGGTTGACACATCAATATCGCTATTTGGTCTATATCAAGATTTGGATTGGCAAGTTGTTCTCAAAAACATTTAAGTACTGCTGCTAGAGAGAAGGACTTAGAATGAAACAAGGATGCGGTAAAAGTTTTTAACGATGTTTTTACTAATGGGCTCCGGTTTTCTGGATTGCTTGTCTTGGAACCAAACCGAATAAACAATAGAATTTCTGCTCAGCAAGGTATGTTTGTAGCGCCATTGGATATACGAAAATCGTTCGAAGGAAATCTACTTTCGTTAGCTGATTTTAGTGAATCAGTAGTTTCATTGGATAGTCTTCTGACTGCAAATGCAAAACAGTATGATCCTAATAGTGGTGAAGTAACAATTGATCTTGGTGCTGTAGTAGTAAAGATAGTAATCCCAAGTTCTGAAATTCATGAAATACGAAGAGACCTAAAACGAATGAACGTAACTTACGAAACACTCTTTCCAGGACTCGAAGGCGGCGTTAGCCCTTACAAGCATTAGAGTGTGTGCATGGAATTGAGTAAGCCACAGGATTTATTTTCTCTTGTATCTGGAAACACAGTTTCAAAGAGAAATCTATTTGACCTAATCCAGTACTCCAAGGTTGAGTCTTCGTCATATTGGTCGGGTCCCGAGTTGGCAATCGGTAACACTCCACAGTAAGGCATAAACTGGATTGGTAAATTGCCCTCCGTGAAAGCCGTAATTATAAAAACCCGTCCTGGATCATATGAAAAGGACGGCTGGTCTGACGACAAAAAATTAGTATTTCACTATTCATTTAAGGCAAGGAATGGGAAGGTAAATTTTCAGGAAAAGGCCAACGATGTTTTAATCAAACAGCCACAACATCTTTATTCTATTCTCCTGTTCATGGAATCAAAGGAAGGATGGCATTATGAAGGTGATTTTTCTGTTTCAGAGATTGAAGCAAAATTCGTCGCCCTTTCTCGAAAAGGTTCATCGCTTGAGGATACAGCCCATGATCAAAACGAGGTGGTGTATCAAGAAGGTGAGCGAAGTTACGTTACCCATTTGATGGCAGAAAGAAGTAAAGCTGTTGTTTCTGCGGCAAAGGACGCTCGCTCATGGATTTGCGAAATATGTTCAATGGATTTTTATGATAAATATGGAGTTAAATATATCGAGGCACACCACAAGACTCCAATTTTCACTTACTCAGAAAAGTACAAAATCAAATCCCAAGATTTAGCACTCCTTTGCCCTAACTGCCATAAGGCCATCCATATATATATGAAGAATAGTGGTCTTGAATACGATGAAATCATCACAATCCTGGCCTCAACGGGCTAACTGATAAGGCCTGATTTTACTAGACAAATTTCATAGTGAATAATGTAACTTAACTATGAGAGGTAAACGATGGGTACAGGTATCCGTTACACAGACGAATTTAAACAGGAAGCAGTGAACCAGGTAGTGGTTCATGGCTACTCGGTCAGCGATGTAAGTAGCCGTTTGGGTATATCAGATAAACGAAATTGGGACACCCACGGAATTTGTCAGAAAAATTCCTCTCCATCAAAGGATTTCGGTCAAAGGGATGTCCGGCACTATTGAAACGATTTCGTGAGTCCCGAAGATCAGCAGATCACCCTTTCCCGGGACGAGTCTGTCACTCCGGCGGATCAGATATCCGGATTCGGTTAAGCTGTTATGGGGGAAGGAGGGTCAGGGGGTGTTATTTCGTTGACACACCCAATGTTGACCAATAGCCTGACTGAATTTCCGTAAGGCCTGTGCAGACGCCCGTGCCTTCGGTCGCTAGGAGGTTTTCGGTCCAGGGTACGATAGCCATTGTGTTTCACCATATCCCAATCGATCCAGAATAGCCGGTGTCGACGAATCCACGGCTCCATACTGGTTCTCCCCCAACACACGACGCCCCAGTCCAGTAACCTAGGGTATTCCGTCAATGACAATGGCAGGGTCGCCATGGAATCGTGCCCCTGAGCTGGCGTTTCTCCCTTTGCATTTTGCTCTCGACCATTGGAAACCATGAAATCCATGAGCACGGAAGCGGTGTGTTTACCCCGTTGCTCAATCCAGTGCCTGATCGAGATGTCATCCGACTCCCCCGGCGTAGAGGCGATGCCTGCCCGAACGGGGTTTGAATCCACTCCCGGCGGTGTTCATAACTGCGCCCACTGTAGTCATCCTGACCACACTGGAATGCCCTTCTCACACACCGTGAGGTGCAATGGTAATAGGGGGTTGCCTCAATGTTGATAAGCTACCGTCGTGCAATTCATGCTTGACTCTTGTCTGGTGGGGTGATTCCTTAAGACCATCGTAAACCAAAACCCAATGAAAACCCAATACTGCCAACCTTTCTATAACCTTTTTGTGGGTGTCCGGGTTTGATGTTCCCCATGTGATCTATACATCCGATATAGTCAAAGTAAGAGCTTGCCTTATTAGGAAACTTTTTGCTCGAGAAACTGAGATTATTGATTTTTCCAAAAACAAGATACCGATCGGAGTCACCTAGACTACCTAGGTAAATCAGTGTCGGGTAAATGGAGCAATAATGTAGGGATTAGGTTTTCTCAGCGCTCCAAATTGGCTTAGAACATCGCTTTGATAAGTGTCTCAAAAGGGCTAGTAGTGCCGAGACGGGGAGGAAGCCAAGGAAGTGGCAGTATGAGGAAACCTTTAGATTTAGGGCAATGTACTTTGCATACCGCGTCCTGTTTATATTATAGTTAGTAGCCTCCAGTTCTGCGGAAATAAGATGCAACCTCAAAAAATACAGCAAGTTGTACAAAAACTTCAGGCACTACCGCCCAATCGAATTAATGAAGTGGAAGATTTTATTGATTTCTTGCGTCACAGGGAATCGGATTTACAACTCACTCAAGTAGCTATGGAGGCTTCAGGCGCAACCTTGCAGGGTTTGTGGGAGAATGCTGACGACGCCGCGTATGATCGACTTTGAGTTTGGGCAGGTTGTATTGGTTCGGTTCCCTTTTACCGATCAGTCTAGCGGCAAACAGCGGCCAGCTATAGTCATTAGTAATTTTCAGTACAACAAATCTAAACCTGACATTATTCTAATCGCTGTTACCAGTCAGGTTAAAAAGGCACGAAGCCTAGGAGAAGCTCTCATAGATAGCTGGAAAGAGGCAGGACTGTTAAAAACATCTGTTATCAAACCAGTCATCTTTACCGCAGAAAAGTCTATCATTAAGAAAACCCTTGGGAAACTTGAGCATCAAGATTTGATCAGTTTGCAAGATAGTATCCAATCTATCATCGGCGAAAAATAGTTAATCATAAAACTATGCTGACTGGCTCTTCAATGCATGTGTTGCACAGACCCATTGAACCCACCGCAAACAACGGGCGGTCACTGCACGATTGAATGGTACCCTGGTTCGTAAATCTGTAGGGTCGAGTCCAGCTTTTTACACTACCGAAAAGAGAGGCCTACCTAAAAACACCAATCGTCGTGAAACTTCCACCCACCCCAATCCGAGTTGGTTTTCCACGAACCTACCATCCAAAAGGTGAACCCTAACCCCCAGACATTTATTCGCCGCCCCCTTCCAGATGCATAACCTGACACTATGTCTTCACAGACATTACCGATGTTATCAATTCCGTGGTAGAACGAACCTGCATTTTTTCGAGTATATGGGCTCTATGATTCTCAACGGTTCGCTGACTCAGATTCAAATCAATGGCAATCACCTTATTCGCGTGGCCTCGGACTATGCGATTTAATATATCTGACTCTCGTTCAGTTAGCATTGCGAGTCGAGCGCTAATTAGCTCGAATTGGTCCCGATGTATTTTCGCCTGTTCCGAATTTTTCAACGCCACATTTATGCAGTCCAGCAACTCCTGATCTCTAAACGGTTTTTGAATAAACTCAATGGCGCCCCGCTTCATTGCTTCAACAGCCATGGGAACATCGCCATGCCCGGTTACAAATATAATGGATAAAATAGACTCAAGCTCGTTTAGCTTCTGTTGGAGTTCCAAACCACTCACGCCTGACATCCTAATATCCAATATCAAACAGCCTTCCATCAATGGAGTATATTCTTCAAGGAATTGATTAGCGGATGAAAAACCCTACGCCTCAATATCGACCGAACTCAATAGTTCCAAAATGGCATCTCGCACCGCTTCATCGTCATCGACGACATAGACATTCTGCATTGATGTCATCCTGGTTTTCCTACTGCGATTAGCAACGTAAATTGGAATATGGCACCCGGACTCAGATTCTCATATCGAAGCTCTCCACCATGGGCTGAGACAATGGATCTACTGATTGACAAACCCATTCCCGTTCCTTTTTCCTTAAATGTAATGAACGGCTCAAACAGACTGCTCTTCGCCTCATCCGGAACACCCTCTCAGTAATCACGAACCCATACCTGTACGAAGTCTTCGTTTTCTGAATATCTAGTCCCCATCTCTATTCTCGGCTCATTTCCATCCGCCGCTTCAGTAGCATCGATGGCATTACGAACCAAATTAAGGATGACCTGCTGAATTTGTATGCCGTCTGCAATGGTTTCACATTGCTCCGCCATCAAATCAACAGCTAACGTGATTCCCCGACTGTTAGCATCCGCTCTGGCTAACGGCACGGCATCTGCGACAATTTCATTGACGATGGCTCGCCCATGAATTCGATCCTGAGATCTAACCAAGGCCCTAATTCGTTTTACAATTGTCCCTGCACGCTGGGATTGCTCATCGGTTTTTGACATCAGTTCCAGCATTTTGTCCTTGTCAAAGCTTCCAGAGTTTAATCGGCGAATTCCGGCCTGAACGTAAGCGCTTATGGTAGATAAAGGCTGATTAATTTCGTGAGCGATCCTGGACGCCATTTCACCCATCGTGCTAATTCTATCTACGTGGGCTAAACTTTCCTGTGTTTGCCGAACCATATTCTCTGCTTTTACCTGATCAGTTCTATCCACAATCTGGACAATGAGTTTCAGTGGCTTCTGGTCAGCCTCTCCCCTCGCGACACCACAATGCAGAATGGCATATATTATTTCTCCATCTCTTCGCAAAAAACGGGTGCTCGAAGTAAACGAATGTTTTTTTCCTTCGATCAAATCCAATTGATGGGATTTAACCTCAGCCAAATCTTCCTGGAAAACCACATTGGCGCAATCGCTGTCTATCAGTTCCGATTCACAATACCCAAGCAATGAGCACACGGCCAGGTTAGCACTAATAATCCGACCATCCATCTGCGTTGTCAAAATACCCGCCGGTGCATTCTCTATGGTCAACCTGAGTTCATTTTCTCGCTCACGTAATCGTGTCTTGCTCTCCTTGAGCGCATTCACTGAATTCTCCTTCTCAGTTAAATCCCTGATGATTCCAACAAAGTACTGCATCCCATCCGATAGGTATTCGCCAACCGATAGCTCAATGGGAAATATACTCGAATCTTTCCGCCGGGCTTCTACTCGTCTCCCGATCCCGATAATTTGCGGAACTCTGGTTGTGTTGTAATGATTGAGGTATTCATCGTGCTCCCTTCGATAAGGTTGTGGCATTAACATCTTCACATTCCTGTTCTCCACCTCGGCGGCGGTATAGCCGAACAATTTCTCCGCAGCAGGATTAAAATTCAGCACTTCACCGACTGAGTTGATAATGATAATTGCATCCGCCGCCGCGCCAAGCAATGTTGAGAAACCGCTAGGAGTTAGCTCCGCCTGTAAGTTTGTATTCCCGGATTGTTTGTCTATCATTGGCTAATTTTAACCTTCCATAGACAAATAATCCCAGATAGTTGAGCATCGGTTTTAACCACGAGACCAAACGGACACGTTCAAAGCTGGGGCTTCCCCGATTGCTTATTGAGGACGCAATGGTAATCTCAGGTAGTGAAAAACCCATGACTCATTCACACAGGCCAGACGGTTGCCGATTAGTCCCAGTGAACGGCTTTCCCGTTATTCTCTAACACCAGAAAACACCCCAGCTATTCCCAGGTCATTTGAATCACTGAGGTCTCGTCTTCAGCCGTTTAGGGTTTACTATGCTTCTATTGTTGGCCTCCACTATTGGCCGAGTTTTATTTCACCGCCATTCGTCGGCCAATGAATAACATCAAACAGTCGCCAATTCGCTGTGTTTAATTGAAGATACCAGCGTCCTGGGACAATTGTCCTGATCTCGCCAACGTATGCACCATTCCCAGTATGCGTGAGTATCGCAATCTGATCATGATCGGCGCGAGTTGAATGACGCAAGCTGAAAGATAGCGTAGGTGGATACAGGAATTGCTGATTCCCTCGTAACATTACTTCGATTTTATTTTGCTCCAGTAGCAGATCGATAACAGCATTAAGGCCAAGACTCTCTGCCTGACGCTGGCGTTCCAGTGTCTGGTTTATCGCCAACCCCCGTTTGTAATAGTCATCGGCAACCAAACCATCGTAGAACTTTAAGGAAAGCGTCAGCATAATCATGCCGACGAGGACAGCAGTAGAAGGTATCGCTATCACCATCCAGACCATGGGCTCTCGATGCCAGGGGGCATACTTCGTCATTTTTTTATCACTCTTTACTACGGAATCGGCCCAACGAAACGCGCTTTTTCTGTTGCCACCAAATTCCGGGTATCAATGGAAGCAATCTCAAATTCGAATTCCATGCTTTGATTCTGTAGGGATTTCGAATCCATTTGCGCTCTGACAATCAGTTCGCCAATTTCACCAGCGACAACAAATATTTCATCCGTATCGACTTTTAGAGTCATTGGAATTTCACTCGATGTGGATAGGCGGTAATAATGATCTTTCTGGTCCTTGTTAAGAATTTTCAGGGTATATACATTTTCAATCCATCCTTCATCCACTTCCCGGTACAACGTATTTCTATCCCGAATGACGTCCAGATCCAGGGGAATTCGTTGAGAAATGCGGTACCCCACTATCAACAATAGTGATAACAAAATTAAACCATAGACAACAATTCGGGGTCGAAGGATTTTCGTCGTTTTCCCTAGCAGGACATTTTCAGTGGTGTATCGAATGAGCCCCTTGGGAGAGCCAACTTTTTCCATGACATCATCACAAGCGTCTATACAGGATGCACACCCAATGCATTCGTATTGTAAGCCGTCGCGAATATCTATTCCTGTCGGACAAACCTGGACGCAAATAGTGCAATCAATGCAATCACCTAACCCCAATGCTCCAGGATCCTTCTTGCGGCGGGACCCTCGAGGTTCACCCCTCGCCTTATCATATGAAATGATCATGGTGTTCCTGTCGAACATGGCGCTTTGAAAACGTGCATAGGGGCACATATAGATACATACCTGCTCCCGCAGCCAGCCCGCATTACCATAGGTTGCAAAGCCGTAGAAAAATATCCAGAACGTCTGCCACGGTCCGGTGCTGAATGTTGCTACCGCATGGCCTAGCTCTCGAATTGGGGTGAAGTAACCCACAAAGGTATAGCCAGTCCAGATGGATAACCCTATCCAGATGCTGTGCTTAATTGTCCGTTTTGATATTTTCTGAAAATTCCATGGCCCCTTCGCGAGTTTGACCTGTCGGGAACGGTCCCCCTCAACTTTTCTCTCTATCCATAAAAAAACTTCAGTCCAGACTGTTTGTGGGCAGGCATAACCACACCACAATCGTCCGGCCAATGCAGTAAAGAAAAATAACGACAACGCCGCAATGATCAATAATGCTGACAGATAGATAAAATCCTGAGGCCAGAAAGTCACGCCAAAAATGTGGAACTTGCGGGCCACTAGATCCCAGAGAATCGCCTGTCGGTCATTCCAGGTAAACCATGGAGTTAGGTAATAAATCCCCATAAGGACAACCACACCAGTCAAACGCATTCGTGCAAACAGTCCGTGGACTTGCCGCGGATATATTTTCTGGCGCTTGGCGTACAGAGCCTGGTCTAACTGAGCATCCATCCTGGGTATGGTTGATGTCGGCCTGGCTGATGTCGATCCGGCTGATGTCGACCCTGTTGTCGGCGTTACATCCAATATCAATTCTGCTCAGTGAAATTAGAAAGAGGGAATAAGGCGAAAGACTTCACTCCTGTTCGTATTCCTGGGACAGGCTATAAACATAGGCAGATAACAAATGCACCCGGTCTTCTCCAAGGAACTCCTTATGTGCGGGCATCACCCCATTTCGACCAGATTTAATGCTTTCGACTATGGTTTGTTTAGCACCACCATATAGCCAGATGCGATCCACAAGATTTGGAGCACCCAGAGCCGGGTTACCACTACCGTCAGCCTGATGGCAGGCTACGCAGAATACTGTGTATTTTTCTTTCCCACTCTCCGCCAGGGCCACATTGTGCTCTCTCCCGCTCAAACTCAAAATGTAGTTAGTAACATTT
>JAALKB010000160.1 GCA_011088265.1 Gammaproteobacteria bacterium | reverse complement strand
AAGCCAAACGAGCATCGCTAAAGAAATAAATTACAGACCTCAGATTACACTACCTCCCCAAACTCTTCATCGATAGAAAAATGAAAAAGCGGAGAATAGTTTAGCAATCGATATATCCTTTCTATTATTGGGCTAGTCATTTAAGTAACTCATAATACCTTTAGATATTGGAAGACCTGTTTCCAGTTCCAGCCAGGCCCATTGGCCGTTAGAATTCATTTCTAAGAAATACCATTGTTCGTCCCGCACAATGAAATCAAAACACCCAAAACACATATCGACCGTTTTCAAATAAAGCAAACATTTCGTGTATATCGCTTCAGGGATCTCCCATTTCCTATACGCAACAGTATTTCCTGGTTTTCTCCAATCTACAGTATCTTCAGAATCGATTCTCACGCAGTACGCTTTGCTATCAATAAACGTAACCCTTACTTCATAGTCTTTTTCCACGAATCGTTGAAAGTACGCAGGCGTATACTTCAAAAGTGAAAGATCGAATTTTTCATCGTACAAATTAGTTTGAACATATTCTTTACGCTTCCCGATCACAATCGATCCCACAGACAAGGGCTTAACAATAGTCTCATCTTCACTTATCTTCTTCACGCTTGTGACACTATTAGTGATTGAGAGAGTGGGTATCCGCAATCCTATTTCCTTGGCAACCAGAGCTTGAAACACTTTATTGCCGGCTCGTCTCATAATTGAAGGCTTGCTGAGGCATTTTCCAGGAAAATACTCAACAAGCCCTTCTATGAGAGAATATGATTCCCTGTAAGAGAACTGATGGTACTTTGCATCATACACTTCGCCAAGGTTCTCGTGCGTGGGCTTTCTAAAGTAAATCGACTTACAGTTATGGCTAGTAAGTTCTGTAAATGGATCGCTTATTGAAAACCCTGTCGATGTTACAGATATCTTGTAAGCTGAAAACCGATCCATATTAAAGCGAAAAAACTTTACATCCTTGTACTTCGATATTAGGTAATCACATGTTCTGTCATAGCTGCTGGTGACTATTAACACCCTATCTTTCAATTACTCTACCTCAATAGTTGCCACATAAACTTGAACTTAGCATAGGCTGCTTCTGAAACTACCATAATCTCACCATCATGAGTCAGCCTACAGGGATGGAATAAAGGCGATCAGAATTTTGTGGATGATTATTCACCAGCAGTATCCTATTGTTTTCTGAATTCTGGTTTATAGCCCAAACAATATTGGTGCTCCTTCTCGGCTAGCTTCTTCGTTGCTGTAGCTGCAGAGTTGGACTACGACATCCTGGTCATTGTGAAGTTGAATACTCCCTGCCTTGTTGCGTAGTACGCCCTGTTTTCTTTGAAAAATGAACTTGAATACATCACCGGGTTCAATGCTGATGTCTGATAACACAAACCTGGTCCCATTGGGAGCAACAATTTTCCAACCTTCGAGTGTTGCTGTTTTGTCACCCACGTTCGTGATTTGAACAAACTCTTGGCCACCTTCAGGGTTTAACGGATTGACCATGGCGGCGATAATGCGAAGTGGTGATTTATTCGCGGCTTGTGGTATTTCGGGGTTGTTAGAAGAATCCATTACCGGATCAGGAAGCGGGTTGCCTTGATCTGATGAACCATCATTTTCAGTAGGGAGCTGGATATCAACAAAATCTGCCCGACGAAAGCGGGGGAAGAAAGTTCGAATTGAATTCGGCTGACCGTCCAGGCGATGGAGATCCAGCTGGTATTCTACGCCGTTAATTTTTGTGATTTTACCGCTTGGGGTTCGGCATCTTATCAAACCCAAAGCCACTAGGCATTCGGGGTTGCAGCCGACAAAAAAACCACCGACTGGTTTATTCAACGGGCGAGAGCGACTGCCCTGTGGATCATTGCCGACGTCTCCCAAAGAGGCGTCCACTGTCAATGAAAGTGTAACGACTTCAGGGATCAATATTCCTTTGTCCGGTTCCATGGCTCTGTTATATCGAGTGCCGTGGTAGGTGATACGATCCGTTTGGTCGGGGCTTTCAAAGCCAGCGCCGCCATCGTCAAGGTAATATTTGTACCAAAAGTGGTAGCCGCTCATCTGGTTGGATTTACTGCCCTGCTCGCCAATAAATACATGCTCAAAACCGGACGCCTGGGTTTGGGAGCCGGCTCTGCCCAGATGGAACCAGGTTTGTTTAATCATGGTCGCGAGGCTCTGGTTGGAAATTCGACGCTCGAGGGATTGTTCCAGGTATGTCCGACAAAGCTGCATCACTGGAGTGGGTAAAATGGCATCAATAAAACCCAGTACTTCCAGGGCCTCATTGGGTCGACTGATTTCACCTCTCGCTCGCTCCAACGCATAATTGTCAAACATCGCCTCGCAGAGCTGGTAAGTTGTTTTTTTATGATTGGGGATGTATACGTCCTTTAATACTCGATGAGCGCCGTTTACCGAGTCGGAGGATTCGTCCACCACCACATAACCGATGTCCCTGTTTCGCGTTTCGTTGGGCCGAAGAGCGGGTAGCCCATTGTGCAGAAGGTCGGTATTCCATATTTCCTGATAAATTGATTCCATGAAGGCCCCCAAAGAAAGTGGTTAATGTGGCTGTGCGTCTGATATGACGTTGTCCGCAAATTCTTCTGACGAACCAACCTGAATAAATGGTGATTATATCTCGATGCAATGTCGCTTTAACATGAAACCCTACTATCAACGATGGGGCGTCATGGTATAAACTTGAATGCCAGGTATGTGGTGTGGTGGTGATTACTTTTAGCGCCTGATATCTGACGCTATTCGACCATTAGTTTCTCTCATGCATTTGATCTAATAATCCACAAGGAGTTCACATTGCCGTCCGAAGATCGTGATTCTGCTGTAGTACCCGCCGTTGAATATGTACAAATAGAAACCGGTACTAACCCCACTTATTCGGTTATTTGGTTGCATGGTCTCGGTGCAGATGGACGCGATTTTGAACCCATTGTTCCCATTTTAAATCTATCAGAGGAGAATCCAGTCAGGTTCATTTTTCCTCATGCGCCGATACGCTCTATCACCGTTAATGGAGGCATGGAGATGCGAGGTTGGTATGACATAAAGGAATGGTCATTCAATCGTAATGAAGATGAAGATGGGTTGGAACAGTCAAGACAAATTGTGCATGCCTTGATTGAACAGGAAAATAACAAAGGGGTGCCGTGTGATCGAATATTGCTTGCGGGTTTTTCCCAGGGCGGCGCGGTGGCTCTGTTTACCGGCCTTCGTTATGCTGAGCGATTAGCAGGAATCATCGCCCTATCCTCCTACCTACCGGTTTCCAATCGCACTGTGGGTGAGAAAAGTGAAGCCAATCAGAATATTCCAATTTTCATGGGGCATGGAAGTCATGATGAAACGGTTCCTGTGGTATTAGCAGGGCTGGGTAAGGATAAGTTAATGAAGCTCGAATACCAGGTTGAATGGCATAACTACCCGATGGGCCATTCTGTTCATCCAGACGAAGTTGATCATATCGCCAATTTTATGAGGCGGGTTTTTGCTGGCTAGTCAGGCCTTGCAGAAACCATACTCCCCCGAAAATGGAAAATAGAAAACCCTATGGCGAGTTCGTCGCCATTATTGCTTTACTGGTCTCGTTAACGGCGTTAGCCATCGATGCCATGCTGCCCGCTCTCTCAAACATGTCAGATGAGTTGGGAATCAGCCATGAAAATGATCGACAACTTATTATTTCTTTTGTCTTTCTTGGCATGGCCGTGGGCCAGTTTTTATTCGGCCCCATTTCTGATAGCCTGGGACGAAAATCACCCGTAATGGTCGGGCTACTGCTTTTCACCATTGGCAGTATTATTTCAGCTGTGTCTGTTAATTTAGAATGGATGCTAGTGGGACGTTTTATTCAAGGGTTGGGAGCAGCAGGACCGAGAACGCTTTCGGCGGCTATTGTGAGAGACCAATTTAGAGGAAATGCCATGGCCAGGATCATGTCATTGATTATGGTGGTTTTTATTCTGGTTCCGGTATTGGCTCCTGCTCTGGGGCAGGGAATATTGCTCATCTCCCACTGGAGAATGATTTTTTGGACGTTTGTCGGACTGTCTGTAACTACCTCTATCTGGTTCTGGTTGCGGCAACCAGAAACCCTGCCCCCTGAGAATCGCATACCTTTTTCCATGGCGGCCATCGGTACAGCGGGTATGGAAGTGGTAAAGCATCCCGTGACCAGAAGTTATACCCTCGCCCTAAGTTTTGTCTTTGCGGCTTTTGTGGGTTATCTAAGCACCTCCCAACAAATTCTTCAGGAGCTTTATGGTACCGGCGACCTTTTCGCTGTTTATTTCAGCTTTTTGGCGTTTGGAATTGGGTGTGCGGCGTTCGTGAATTCGAAACTCGTGATGCGCTTTAAAATCACTACGCTATGCAGGTGCGCTTTGGCCACATTGGTTGTGTTATCTCTGTTATGTCTGCTATTCCATGTTTATCGAATGCCAACCCTCAATGAGTTCATGACCTATCTGATTTTTTGCTTCTTCTGTTTTGGTATTTTGTTCGGAAATCTAAATGCTATGGCCATGGAACCCATGGGGCATATTGCAGGCATGGCCGCTGCCGTCATTGGTTCGGTTTCTACCTTGATTTCTTTGTTTTTTGGATTTTTTGTGGGACAGGCTTACGATTCAACGATTATTCCACTAATTATCAGCTTCGCGCTTTTTCCTGCACTAGCATTACTCGCTATTCATTTCACGAAAGCCCCGGATCAATCAGAGTCGCACTAGACCTGGTGTAGAGTTCCTAAATGGGCTTTTAATTTAAGAAAGTTTGTTTCGGGTTTTCACTTCAGGATTTCTCTCCAGGGTTTCGCTGGACCATCCTGGCGAAGCACTCATTATCCAAAACAAATTTCATATGAAACCATGTTCTTTCAGGCTTCTTAAAACAATGGAAGAAATGGCATCCGTCACGCTTGGAAGATAAAGTATTTTATTTTCCAGAAAATCCCCCAGGCTTTCGATATCCCGGGCATTCACAATCAGAATGAAGTCCATATTGCCGGTAATCTGATAACAGGATTCCACTTCCTCATACAATGCGATGGTGTTTCGAAACTGGTCCGCTGCATCCTGATCGTGTCGGGCAATTTTGACCTGAATAAACGCTTTTACCGCTGCCCCCATTGCCCGGGTATCCAATATCGCTGTGAAGTATTGAATCACCCCGGATCGCTGCATCGCCTGTACTCTTCGTTGGGCGGCGGGGGCGGAGAGGCTGACTTTTTCGCCTAGTGCCGACCAGCTTATGCGAGCGTCCTTACGCAGCTCCCCTAGTATGGCAATATCAAAGCGGTCTAATTGCATAAACGAATCCATCTGCACAGGAAATCTCTATTTTTGATTGCTATATAAAGAATTCTAACGTTTTACATCTCTCATGTGCATTAAACTTGCAGGGTTTCGTTTCGTTGATCTATTTATAATGGGCTTCTCCAGTACTTCCGGTACACATAGAAAAAACGACAAATTCCCTGGCGACTCCCATGATGACTCCAACCACACCCTCTTCGCCCCGTCAGACTGGCAAGCAAGATAATCCCCTTGGGCTCATGGGGTTTGAGTTTATCGAGTTTGCCTCTCCCACACCAAATGTATTGGAACCGGTGTTTGAAATGATGGGTTTTAGCAAAGTCGCCAGCCATCGCTCAAAGGACGTGGATCTCTACCGGCAGGGGAATATTAATTTCGTCATTAATCGGGAGCCCGGCAGTTTGGCGTCTTTTTTTGCCGAAGAACACGGTCCATCAGCCTGTGGCATGGCGTTTCGTGTTCAGGACTCCCATTATGCCTACGATAAAGCCCTATCGTTGGGTGCGCAACCCATAGAGATTCCCACTGGTCCCATGGAATTACGACTACCTGCGATCAAGGGAATTGGTAACGCCCCGATTTATCTGATCGATCGGTTTGCAGATGGCTTCTCCATCTACGACATTGACTTTGAATACATCGAAGGCGTTGATCGTAATCCAATAGGCAATGGATTCCATACTCTGGATCATCTGACTCACAACGTTTACCGCGGGCGCATGGATTATTGGGCGGAATACTATCAAAAGTTGTTTAACTTTAAAGAAGCACGCTATTTCGATATTAAAGGGGAATACACCGGACTTACCTCCCGGGCCATGACCTCTCCAGACGGCAACATCCGTATCCCCCTTAATGAAGAAGCCAGCGGGGGTTCTGGACAGATCGAAGAATTTCTGATGGCATTTAACGGCGAAGGTATCCAGCATATCGCATTAGCCTGTGATGATCTCCCTGGTTGTTGGGACAAACTAAAGCAAAGGGGTGTACCTTTCATGACGCCGCCGCCCGACGCCTATTACCGTATGTTGGAGCAGCGTTTGCCGAACCATGGCGAACCCACTGAGGAATTGCAATCAAGAGGAATCCTGTTGGATGGCAGTACTGTGGATGGTGACCCGAGATTATTGCTTCAGATTTTTTCCCAGCCTCAACTCGGACCGGTGTTTTTTGAATTCATCCAACGAAAAAAAGACGAAGGATTTGGTGAAGGAAATTTTCAGGCACTATTTGAATCCATAGAGCGAGATCAGATCGAACGTGGGGTGCTGGAACCGGCATCTTCGGCGTAAATAAGGTGTCATAAACAAGGTGTCGTAAGCAAGGCGTCGTAAACAGGGTATTGAGCCTGGATTGGTTAGCTCGAAACCCAGTCCATCGGACAACTACAAAAATGGGAAAAAATTAGGGCGCTGATGGATCGCTGCTCGCATTTTCAAATTGCTGTTTAGCGACGGCTTTTAACTTTTCATAATACGGCCAGTGGTGTTCCCGGTATTGATGTAGCTTGGGATGGCGGTCGGCAACGGAATTAAATTGCGTTTCCAGCTCTGCTTCGGTTTGAAAAAGAGGTTTTGCGATCCCGGTGCTGGTCTGAGCGGTTTCATGCCAGCCAGCCACGACTTGCCAGTCTGCAGGAGTGGAAGAATCGCTCCAACTAAAAGCATAGTTGTTGGGTGCTAAACCAATTTTCTTCCAGGCCGCATTCATAATTGCAATCGGATTATTCTGTACGGCTTCTGCTTGCAGAACCACTGGAGCCACACCTTTATCGTCAGGGCGGGTTTCTTTAATCCACTGGAAAAGTTTCCATTGAGCCTCGAATCCGATTTCGTCAGAGACAATGTGTGGATCAAGTTTGTATTAGGAAAGAATGGATTTGCGAGGGTCTCTAATAATAAACAGATGTTGCCATTCCCACGAGAGTTCAGGGTGTTGCTGAATCGGTGAAACCACATAGTAACCCATGTCTTTGAAGAATACCGACTGGGTTTGTGCTTTGTTCCGAATCATGGCAATAATTTCTGGGAAGCCGGTGGGTTGATTGGGATCAACATCGAACAAGGGAAAGGCTTTTTCTTTCACACTCAAATAGTAGTAATACATAAAAGGTTCATGCAAACACTGGAGATCACCCCGTTCTCGCATGATACGTTCAGTGGCGGTAGACATTGAACGGGGGTGAGCCCAAAGTGCAGTAATGGAATGCATGGCAAAAGAAATCTCTATAGGGAGTGTGCTCGTAATACGGACCTACCTGGTTTAACGGATGTTTTAATCTCCCTTATCTTAATCCCCGGGGTAATTATAAAATACCGGAGCTCATCCTATCCTTCTATTGATTATCCCTATCGATTGATCGGAGGATCGATGGATAATAGGCACCAAGAGTGAGAGTGCGCAATACCATAAAACCACTGAGTGCGAGAAACAAGCCGTGGTTTCCCCAAATAGGCTGGAGCCAAAATACCAATAAAAGATATCCGACAGAGGAAAGAATCATGGCATTTCGCATCCCTTTGGTAAAACCAGTGCCAATAAAAATCCCGTCGAGCTGATAGCTTAGAAACCCAATGATGGGTGCAAGTACCATCCAGGGTAAATACTCGTTAGTAGCTAACAATACCTCATCGAGGTCGGTAAAAAGAGAAACAATCTGAGAGCCGAAAATCCAATAAGCAACAGAAACAGCTACCGCCATCAGTCCAGACCAAAGCGTAGTGAGTTTAACCGCCCGGGAAAACCTTGCTCGGTCTCTCGCGCCATAAGCGCTGCCCGCAAGCGCTTCTGCCGAGTGAGCGAATCCGTCGAGCCCATAGGCCATAATGCTTTGTAGATGGATCAATACAGTATTGGCGGCGAGTACAACGGTTCCCATTTTCGCGCTTTGGGCGGTAAAAAAAGCGAAAGAAAAAACCAGACACAGAGTGCGAATGAAAATGTCTCCATTGGTTTTCATTAGTTCCCGAATCGCTTGCCAGGCAAAAATCTCGGACCATTTAACCGTTGCAAAGGCAGCCGCCAGACGTTTTCTCAAAAGAAAAATGCCGGTTAACGCAGCGGTGTATTCCGCGATCAATGTTGCCCAGGCAACGCCCTGTACACCGAGCTCCAGAACCGGGACAAACAGAAGGTCGAGGCCAATATTGGTGAGATTCAGCACAATCTGCAATACGAACGCGAGCCGGGTATTGTGTAGGCCGATGAAGATTCCGGTAAAAACGTAAATCATTAGTGTGGCTGGTGCGCTCCAGATTCGGATTATGGAATAACTTTCTGCCAGACGTTCAACAGAGGCTTCGCTTTGTAGCCAATTAAGCGCAAGCCGGATCAGGGGATGACCAAGCAGAATAATCAGAAGGCCTATCGCGACCCCGAGAAACAAAACTCTCAATGTGATTCGGGAAAGCTCCTCTGTATCTTCGGCCCCATAGGCTCGGGCGACAAAGCCAGTGGTTCCCATGCGTAAAAAACCAAAGCCCCAATATAGAAAACTAAAAATTATGGCACCCAGGGCGACAGCCCCAATGTAGTCTGGTCGGGTTAAATGACCGACTACAGCAGTGTCCACGGCACCCACCAGTGGAACGGAGATATTGGAGATAATAATGGGTGCCGCCAATATCCATACGTGCTTATGAGATAGATTTTTCATTGACGGCAATTAAGAAGAAGGAGTTGGAAACAATCAGGGAGTTAGTGAGGGTAAGATAGGAGATTGTTCGACGAACATAGATGGTTTGAAAATAAAAACAAAGTTCTAATCCATGCGTAATTAAAACCAATGTCCTCAAAATTAATATCCAGAGGGCAGAACGGCTCCGGCAGAATTCAAAGTAAAATGGTTGGTAGCATGCCAGCAATGGGGTGAATTATCTCACGATGGGCAAAAAACAAGAAAAACAAAATGGCTTTTTGGCGCAACTATGTTCAAAATTGGCTCTGGACTTCGGTGGTCGGCTAATAACCACCAATTTATTAATCAGAGGTTCGTCTAAAGATACCTCTTGAATTCAACTAGTAAGTGCAACTCGTCAAAGAAGGGAAAGCAGGGATAATGT
>JAALKB010000159.1 GCA_011088265.1 Gammaproteobacteria bacterium | reverse complement strand
CCCCCCCCCCCCCCCCACCCCCCCGCCCCCCCCCCCCCCCCCCCCCCCCCTGCCCCTCTCCCTCAAAGGTAAGCCCAGACTCAGGTCGCAGGTGGTACTTTCCCCCGTCAATCATTTTCAGTATCACGTAGCCATCTGAACCGGTAAGGATCTTGTCTTGCTCATGGAGCATCCCCCCGACCCTGGCAACACGTGACTCCCCATTCGTTTCGATTTTCACATCGCCCGTTGAAAAAGACACGGTACCAATTACTGACTCAGCATGCACATCAAGCAAAACGAAGAAAAGTAAAAACACCCAGCGCGAAAGCGTCGCCGAATTTAGATATGGAAAGAACATATATTAAGTAGTCTCGCTCGATAGTTTCTTTTTTAGATCAATGTTAATTTAAGTCGCTTGATTAATGTCAAAGAAGGCACAGAGCATAAAGATAAAAAATCCAACTAGAACGAAAATATAAATTGCTACATCCTACGGTATCCCAAGCACCCCAGACATCCCAAAACTCAATAGTAAAAAATCAAACAGTGGTTGCTGAAAACATTATCTTTGATCAATCATGTTAAACCATTAGCATTATAGGTAGCTCTATTGGGGTTTGTACATAAATTAGTGGCATGAATTAATCACTAGCCAATAAGGCAGAAGCCTCGATATGACCGGGATTCAATCATATCCGCACTCCCAATCCTCACCATGGCAATCCTAAATCCATTGCATCCCAGGATCGAATCCCAAATTGGAGAGCTCGTGGATTCCTTTGAGAACGCAGGTCGAACTGAAGAGCATTATCTGGTGAGTGACCATTAGCTCAACCGACGCCCAACTCTGATCCCCTCGATTGGCAAATATCGGAAAAACAAATTACTGGTCCTCTCTATCTGGTTCTCTCTATGAAAAAGAATAGGTGGATCCACCGATAACACTCACAAAAATTTCACTGTCCTAAATTAGGCAATTTTTCTCTGGCTGTTATTTCAAAATAATGATCATCCTTTAACCACCCAACCAAAACATACATATCAAATGACAATCGCAATGTTTTCTCTACACAAACGAATCGGAGGTCTTACCTGAAACCGCACGAGAATCTTTGGCTGTCCCAATTTTCCCCAATTTTCCTTGGCTGTCCCAATTTTCCCTTTTAATACTCCTGACTCTCGAGGGTTCCCTCTGGGCCTGTAGGGGATCAAGCCCAAAATAGGGATTATCTGCTTTTACGATAATAAAGGGCTCAATCCGGAGATCTCAAGATCAGTCAGCTTACCAGGAAAGGTGGCTTATTAATGAAGACTTAAGTGGAGACATTAAAACCTATTCCGGAACCCCATTCAGACCGTTAAACAAATTCGACACCTTTTCCACACTTACCTCTTTCGCATTCGTCTCTTCCGTATTTGCCGAAACCAAAATTCCTGATTTACGCAAGTCAACCAAAATGAAAGCTATGGATTTTAAAATCAAAGAGCCCCTGCATTACTTCAGGGGGCTCTAATTTCCCAAAACTTTATCGAAAAAGAAGCTGACTAAGCTGCCATATACTTAATGGCTTCTTCCGTAGTCCAGACAGCATTGGCTATGTAGCGGAAATTAATAAGCGCTGCATGATAACCATCGCCTTCAGGAATTTTCGCCGCTGCGGTCGCATCTTTCACTACGGCCACCTCAAAACCCTGTTCCAGTAACTCTCGCAAATGGGCCTCTACACACAAGTTGGCCGACATACCAGCGAGTATTACCTGATCGACACGGTTTTTGCGTAACTGCAATACCAGGTCATTGGCTTCCGGCCCATAAACCTTATGAGGTGATGTAATGATGGTTTTTCCATCCAGAATATGCTGTTTGTATTCAGGCATGAAATCTGCTCCCGAGTCATCGAAGCCGTCCATGCTATAGGGGCTGTTGCGGTTGAACATACCAATTTTGTGCATCAACTTCTCCAGCGCACCTTCAAACATCCAACCCTTATCGGATGGATAGTAGTAATGCGGGGAAACCGCTACGACCATGTCCTGTTGTTTTGCAGCTGCAAATAGTTTACCGATATTTTCGACAGTATTGTGTTCTTTTACACTCTCACCCACTACTCCCCAGGTCACACCATTTGGGCTGAGAAAATCTACTTGTGGGTCGGTTACCACCAACGCCGCCCTTTTGGAGTCCAGTAGCATGTCAGAGGGGGGTAATGCAGGGTTTTCTGGCGGAGCGTAGAGATCACTCGCCGCATTGGCTGTGCTGCCTATTCCTGCACCAATCGCTCCCGCTACAGCAACGCCTGCTGCCCCCAATTTTACAAATGAACGGCGGTCTAACTGCTTCCCTTTGCTATCGTTTGTGTGGTCACACATTTTTAGGTTTCTCCTGAGTCAAATTTAAGTAAGTGCACTTGTTGTTTAAGCACACGTACAGTTTCTTCCTTTGAACGTGCCTATTGGTATGCTCGGGGTGCCGAATAGTCCAGTGTGGTGTGGTAGAGTCCAGATTGTGTATGATATTGTCCAAAATAAGAGATTGATCTGAAGAAAGAGCGATCTTTTGTACCGCACTGTCCCTGTATTTAAATTATGTTATCCATTGATATATTATTTGAAAATCTAGACATTACTGTTCACCCATTTGTCTTTTGCTGCGCCGAGAATGGCACCTCATTATCTCTTGGCCCTCGGGAAGAATCGACAATTCACTATGTTCTGGGTGGGGCGGGCACTTTAAACTTCCTGGGCTATCCGACTTTTAAGGTAGAAGCAGGCGCCATGATTGTGGCTCCGGCCGGAACCAAACATCTACTCCGCGGCACCGGAACGGTAGGGCAGATTCCAGAAACTCTGAATGCCTGTCAGCCTTTAAGCGCCGGTCTTGAAATAATGGGTTCTGACCTACACACTCTTGAAGATGGGATCGCAGTGGTTTGCGGCTCTGTGGATGCGCTATACCGTGGTACTGAAGGGATATTCAATTACCTGCCCGAACCCATTATGGTACAGTCCTGTAAGGGTGAGATGATTTGGCGCTCTTTCGACATGATTATTCAGGAAATGATTCGAGCTAAATCAGGCTCTCGAGCCATGCTAAGACTGTTGTTTCAGGAATGTCTGCTTTACATGTTAAGAAGATACTCTGAAACCAATGTCAAAGGGTTGGATTGGCTGAGCGCTTTAAACAGACCTCGCTTAAATAAAGTGATTGAAACCATCATCGAAAACCCGGCCACACCCTATACCCTCGAATCTCTCGCCGGTATTTCCATGATGAGCCGTAGCAGCTTTGCGGCACAGTTCAAAGAAGCCTTGGGTCGCTCAGCGATGGACTTCGTTAAAGAAGTCCGCCTACGAGCCGCAGCAAAGATGTTGGTACAAACTGATCTTCCCGTAAAATCAATCTGTGCCAAAGTCGGTTATGACAGCCGCAGTCACTTTACCAAGTCATTCGGCAAATTATTTGGAGCCTCTCCAGGTGAATACAGAGCATCCCATACAACAACCCATACAACAGCATTGTAAATAATATCGGTGTCATAGGTGAATACCTCTCGAGCAGTCAAACAGCTTTGTGTATTTATTCGATAAATCTGTCACCACAATCGTCAGCTATATACTCTACCCCTGGGTTAGAAATTCATCACTGAGTTCCTTTCTATCCAGTCCCAGACTTTCAACGTTTCCTTTTCGGTCCAACAGTACTCTGGACTTTTCAACCCCGTGAATAGAAGCGTCGGTATTCGGAATTTTTTCTCCAATTCCGAAGCTCCGTGGGATTTTATTTCCTACACTGATTAATGCCCTGGCCAACAAGGGATCTGAACTTCCAACCATACCGTGTAGTTTCAGCGATAGGCGAGTTTTAGGGACAAGTGTCTGAACAATGGCTGGTTTTACTCTTTCGGGAGCCCCAAATAATTGGGCATCCAGAATCTGCTGTAGTTGGTAGACATCAGTCTGGGCTTGTGGTCGATTCGCAAAGATTAACGGAGGCTCCCCTTCCCTGTCAGATACTGGTTTCATAAACAGCGCTGTCCATGCCTGAAACGACACATATCCAAGTAAAATCAAACTCGAAAGAACCAATGCAGAATTAGTGATTCTATAAACCACTGTTGTTGCCTGTGCTTCCAGGGAGATTAAGAGAGACCTGAATATTGGTCAAACCATTTTCAGATCGCTCGACCCTACTGGATATCGCTTCTATTTTGCGACGCCTAAGTTGGTCCAACCAGGAAACCCATTGGTTAAATTTGACATCAGAAAACCAGATCTTTACCTCACCGCTGTTTTGCGGTCGGATACGCTTCACTTCTTCAGATAAACCGATTTGCTTAATGCTGTTTTCCAATGTGGACACCAGCGAAGGGGCCTGCGCGCTTGATACTTCTTTTGCTTCATTCTTCGCCTTATTCATTTCCTTATCCTTCGATTGGTTCAATAGACTCTGTATTCCCCGCACTTGGTCTTTCATCCAAACATAGGTTTGGGCTTTTTGGGGAAGCTGTTCCTGTAAGGTGTAATACCTCCTATAGTTAGGTTCAATAACACCCGAGTACACGAAATAACCCAATCCAAGGCAAATGCAAAGGACAATTAGCACTTGTTCCCGACGGGATAAATCCAACCATTTTGATTGATACTTATGGTCCATTTCTGACCATTTTAAAGCCTATTTAAGTTTTGCCACGAATCTACTCGATATTTTCCCATTCAAGGAACCAGATGAGCTCAGCGCAATATCCAACCTGTCAACGTGTTTCAGTCTTTGATGAAAATGATCAAGCGAAGAAAAATTATCTAACAGACAAACAAATGCCAATTCGTTGTTCCTATAATCCATGCTTTCAAGTTCGATATTTGATGAGTGGGTAATAGGTGACAATAGACTGAGAATAACCAATAGCTCATCTCCACCATGGCTACCATTTTTAATTTGGGAAATCTTATTCAACAGCTGCACTCTCGGATTTACAATACGTTCTACTTCAGGAAATGTTTCCGAAAAAAGTTGAATAATTTGGTTATCCAACTGATTATCTCTGTTAATCAATCCAATGTAGTCATAACCATCACTACCAATCCTGATAAAAATTGCAAGCAAGCAAACCAAAAGGGCGAATTTCATTCCCCCATATTTCTCGACTTTGTGCCGCGGAGTAAACTCACCCTCCAAAAGGTTAAACTCAGCAATGCTGCGATGCTCTCGCCCAACCCAGTCTACCCAGCTCTTTCCAACAAACCAGCTGACTACATCCATATCAGTCGCAAAGCCCAACTGACCTAGCAAAACTTTATCATTGCAAGCAATTGAAGAACTGCGATCGCTCAATGTACTGCTTATCTGAACACCCGAATTTCTATTTGCAGAATTTGCCCACAAATCCAAAAAGACCTGTCTGATTTTCTTTTTGTAGAAATATTCTTCGTGGATATAGGCATAGCCCACCTCATCGAATAGCAATGAATAATCAGCCATTTCGTGGCATGGCATTAATGCAAAATCCGGAATGATTTTATCCAGCCGAATACCGGCACGCTCCGATTCAGCTAACCATAGCTTCAGCTGCTCTTTACCTACAACCATGGTATGTTTTACTTTTTGGTTAAGAGGTCCTATTAAACGAAAAAACAATGAATCGATATCCTCGATCACCTCTTCCTCCAGTGTATTGGGTAGAACACTTGCAATTTTCTTCTTATTGTTAGTGGGTAATTCAACCGTCCGTATGTTGATACACTGGCCCGGTACCACACCAATTTTTGGACCTCTGGCTTTTATTCCGGAGACATCTTCCAACTTATCCAGTTGGCCACGCGACTTTTCCCTCCCATTGGTATCCGTAACAAGGTACTCAAAAGGCGGTTCAAGATGAATATATATGCTCATGAGACACTGGTAACCCGAACGATGTCGACATATACCTTTTCCTCAACGCTCCTTTTCAAAAGATAGCGATTTTTAATGATAATTCTCCCAAATGAGCTAGTCACATTAACCAAAAAGTATGAGCTGGAAACATCAGCCAGGCTGACAGCCACATCGCCATGAGACGCCAATTCAGTGGCAGCAATAAACTCGTCTACGGAAAGATAACCACCCTCCCCTCGACCCGCTACCAACGCGCGGCCAACTCCTTCGGGCAGCACGGTACGACCCATAATACCGAATAGTAAGTCCGGGCAGGTATTGACGTTGATCCTCAAATTCGTCGTGGGTATTGCCGCTAAAAAGGGGCTTATTTTTTCAAATATCTCCATATCAATATCCTTAACCAATAGTAGTTCACTAATATCTCCCATAGCGCTATTGGCCGCTCTCATCGGCGGGTCGTGGAGCAAATAGTCATCATCCTCGGCCCCTTCAAAACCTGTTGGATTAGCATCCTCATCTATCCAATCCTTAATCTTCGCTGCCAACCCAGGAGGCTGATCGACCATTTCCAGCAGATTTTCCAAACCCGAAAGCCAAATCCCTCCGGCATCATTTTGTAAATTATTGATATTGAATCTGCTCTGGGCATCAAGTACTTCGATGCTCAATGCTCCATTTTCCACATCGACAGGCTGGGCCAATGTGTTCCACGGTTCATTTAGGTGGTCCGTTGTTGACGATTCTCCATCTTTTTGCAACACCAACTTTACCCATTGCAATCCACTTTCAGCAAGATAATGAGCCTGCAAATAATCACGTTGGTTTTCAACGCGCCTTATTGCCTTGTGATCATCATGGATTAGATAACTACCCGCAGAAGCCAGTAGTGTCAGACTCAGTAGTACCAGTACCAGGGCCACTCCTTTTTGTTTCTCAGAATTCACCAAAAAACCTGATTTGTCGGTTGATAACCACCCCACTTTGCGGGGTAATAAGAAGTTCCATGTGATATTTCATGTTAGTGCTATCAACCTCCTTCGCTGCCTCCAGATCAGGTTTGATCACCAATTGAACGTCTTTAACGCCTGTCAATATTTTGTGGCGAATGGGCTCTGTATCCTGGGCCTGATCAAGCACCTGCCAGTATGATCGGACTATGTCACCGTCATGGAAACTCCAGCTGACCCGAACCAGCCTGCTTAGGCCTTCATGACTGTAATCCGGGAATGAACTAGTGAATGACAACAACTCGTTATCATCGACAGGCCCAACCACAATGGTTGCCTGAGATTCCCCATATGGATTCCTTACCTTTCGATTTACGGCATACTGAACATCCCGCTCAATCATCTGAAAAAAACGGTTCATCGTCGCGAACTGCTCTTCACGCTGACTGAGAATCTCTGTGGTAGAAAAATACTGATCCATTGTCAAAAAAACTGACAGCGATATCACTGAAAATATTGAAATGGCCACTAGCATTTCAAGCAAGCTGAAACCTTCAGACTTAATGAGTGCTGTAATATTCATTACACTATCAGTTATCGTTAGACCTCTGATTGAGATTTGCCTTGTAGTAGAATAAGCTGCCATATCCTTCTGTCTGATTGAGACTTGCACTAACATCAATCCGCACAATGTCCGTATTCGGTGTCGTCGACTGTTCGACTCTTACTTCCCACTCGTAACCTGCCATATTTTCGCTGGCTCCATTCATTGGATTCTGCCAGGCATGAGATTCCAGCAGCCTGTTTAGATAGTTGCTTGACACCAAATTGGCGATGAATCTCTTTTCGATCTCATCTCGAATGGTGATGCTCTGGGTAATCATCTTCGCTGACGCAGCGATCCCAACTGCGACAATGGCTAGCGAAACAAGCACTTCCAGCAGCGTAAATCCTTCATTGAAGGATCGCCCTTTTTTTGAACTACTCAACGTTTGACTTACCCATTTCGTAATCTGGATAACACCATGAGTCATGCTACTCACCGAGCAAACTTTCCGTTACCACCACATTTAGCTCATCATTAATCTTGATGTCATAACGATATCTGCTTCCCAAAAATGAGGCGGTAAAATTTGAAATCATCCCGACAGGGTCAATAACAATCGAATCACCGCCACCAGGAGGCAATAACAGGGAGGCGCTGATTCCATCAGGAAATAGTGTATGATGAAAAAAATTATCGTCGTATTCCTGCCATCCTTGCTGATAGATATAGAATCGATATCCCCGCCCGAATGCACCACCAATTGCATCGGCAGATGGACCAACGAAACCAATGGACATTTTTTTCCCTGAGAGCGTACTTTCTTCCCGAATCAAATCAATTGCTTCGGCAAATTTGATTGCTTCAGAGCGAGCTGCGTTGTCATCATTGACAACCAGGTTGGAAATCGCGAGTGAACTCACAATTCCAACCAATACACAGACAACCATAATTTCTATCAGCGTAAAACCATGTTGGGAAAAAACCGGTTTCTCCTTGCACCGTCCTGTCATCAGTGTCTGCCGGAACGTAAATACTCTAATGGGTAGAGACCCAGCTTGTTATATCTGCATTATTATCCTGTCCGCCAGCTACGCCATCAGGGCCGAATGACCACAAATCAAAAGCGTTATGCTCCCCAGGAGACAGATACTGGTAATCGCTACCCCATGGATCCTTGGGTAGTCGATCAATATATCCTCCCTCTTTCCAGTTCTTTGCTCCTGTTCCTGGATTAATGATCAACGCCTCCAGCCCCATATCAGTGGCTGGGTATTGATAATTATCGAGTTTGTAAAGCTTAAGCGCATTGGTTAAAGATTGGATATCACTATTCGCCTTGGTAATAAATGCCTGCTCTTGCCTGCCGAGCACCCGAGGTAAAATAAGGGTCGAGAGTATTCCGATAATCACAACAACCACCATTATTTCTATCAACGTAAACCCATTCTGGCGATCTTTTTCTTTTTCAAAATACCGATTTTGGTTCCACTCCATGGACCTCTCCATTTTTGATGTAATTTTGTGTTATTTGTTACGTTGTTTGCTGTGTTGTTTTCACTTTGTCAGTAGATTCGCTCATCAACTGATGATCTGGTTTATGTCGAAAATAGGAAGCAGAATCGCAAGAACAATTAGCATCACCAACACGCCCATCACCAGAATCATTAATGGTTCAAAAAAACTCACAACGATGGTAATACGGGATTCAATTTGTCGCTCGGTTGCTGTGGCTGATTTTTCCAACATTTCGGCAAGCCGCCCACTTTTTTCCCACTTTGGATCATTTGAATCATCAGAGGAGAAAAATGCCCTGCTCGCGCTAGCGCCCTATGTAAACTAGCACCTTCAGTAACTTCTGTTGTTGCCTGCCTCAGGCTATATCGCATTCTCCGATTCGCAATCACTTTGGCTCCAGCCTCCAAAGCGGTCAAAAGAGGCACGTTACTCCCTGTCATGATCGACAAGGTCCTCGCCATACGAGCTGCATTTATACTTTGGCTCAGTTTTCTGATACCCGGGAGTTTTAAGTAAATTCCATGCAACCACAATTGGGGTAGCTCCTGTCGAAAGATTGACGC
>JAALKB010000158.1 GCA_011088265.1 Gammaproteobacteria bacterium | reverse complement strand
CGAAAATGACGCATGATCGCTAACGACATCGCGCCTTTTTTCAGGACGGACTAGACTACTTTTTAACGTTAGGATTCGATACAGTGCGTGCGTATCCAGTTATTATTCTTGCCCTCGCAATCGGTCCGATTTTTGGAGCAGGAATGGTCACTCTAATAGGATTGCTCGTTGCAACCTCTATTCCCTATTACGCACGGGTTATGCGTTCATCCATTTTGGCACAAACCAACTTAGACTATGTCGAGGCTCTCAGAGCTATGGGCGCCGGGCGCACCAGAATTGTCTTACGACATATATTACCTAATGTGATAGGCCCAATACTGATTATCGCCTCGATGGACATCCCCACATTTATTGCGGCAGAAGCAGGCTTAAGTTTTCTCGGTGTTGGCGTAAAGCCGCCCACATCCAGCTGGGGCCTTATGCTCGATGATGGATTTAGATTTGTAAATCACACACCATGGCTAGTTTTTGCCGGAGGTCTACCACTAATTCTAGCTACCCTCGGTTTCACTTTTTTAGGTGAAGCATTGCGCGATGCTTTCGATCCTAAGCTCGGTAAATCAGTTAGGAAGAGATGATGAGCGAAATGCTGCTGCAAGTTGACGAACTCGCTGTTGATTTCGGCTTTATTCGAGCCGTCAGAGGAGTATCCTTTTCTGTTGAAAAAGGAAAAACGCTCGGTATTGTTGGTGAAAGTGGCTCAGGAAAGTCCACGTTATTATGGGCCTTGACAAGGCTTTTGCCTGACGCCGCTACGCTGAATTCTGGCGAGGTATGGTTTGACGGTACAGACCTCTTGCGTCTTCAACCGAATCAACTGCGAGCACTACGTGGTACCCGAATTTCCTATATATCCCAAGATCCGATGACTTCTCTGGCTCCAGGATTGACCATTGGGCAACAGATGACCGATCTACTTTACCGAGAACCTTTATCAAAACAGGAAAAACAGCAACGAGCTACTAACGCACTTGACTGGGTTAGCATGCCGGACCCAGCTACTCGCATGAAGATGTATCCACACGAATTGTCCGGCAGTCAGCGTCAACGTGTATCAATTGCTATGGCGTTAATATTGGGTCCTGATCTTGCTTTTGGCGGACGAACCAACTACTGCTCTTGATTCAACATTGGAAGTTGAAATTCTCAACCTTCTACGTCGTCTGCAAAACGAAACAGGCTGTGGGATTGTATTCGTGACACATCATCTAGGTGTAGTAGCGTCTCTGTGTGATGAAGTTCTGGTAATGAAAGACGGCGCAGTACGTGACTCCGGGGTTGTCAGAAGAGTGTTCACCCAGCCACAAGATAACTATACCAAGGCGTTGCTGCGCTGTGATCCAGCCCGGATCACCGAACCTACCCGTCGCCTGCCGACTATGGCGGATGTACTGGAAACAGGAACTAAGGAAAAGATTGATCCCCCACGTCGTATCATGGCGGATACAGCACCCGCCTTGAAAATCAACAACCTTTCGGTGAAGTTTACCCGCAGCGGCATTGTTCCTACTGTGCTCGGTGGTTGGTTAGAAGAAATTCCAGCGGTACAGAATGTCAGCTTTGTTATTCGACAAAGCGAAACGCTAGCGTTGATTGGCGAAAGTGGCTCAGGAAAAACCACTATTGCCCGAAGCATTATGGGATTAATACAACCCGACAATGGACAGATAGTATTAGATGAACAAGATATGGTTGGTGCCAACGCTGGCGACTGGCATACAGCGAGAGCCAAGGTTGCGATGATGTTTCAAGATCCAGCAGGATCACTTTCGCCTCGTGTCTCCATAGCCAAACAAGTTATCGAACCACTGATTGTGCATGGTAGAAAATTTGAAGCAACCCGAGAGCGTGCGCTTGAATTGCTAGAACTGGTTGGGCTAGATGCCTCATTTGCAGATCGTTATCCCCACGAACTTTCTGGCGGTCAGGCCAGACGAGCTGGGGTTGCCAGGGCACTGGCTCTTTCGCCTAAACTGGTTATTGCTGATGAACCCACAGCCGGATTAGATGTATCCATTCAAGGTGAAGTATTAAATCTATTAAATTCTTTACAAGATCAAATGGGGCTTTCAATCTTATTAATTACCCACAACATGAGTGTTGTACGTCACGTGGCTGATCGAATCATTGTAATGCTGAAGGGGCAGGTGGTTGAAAGCGGTGCAACCGCCCATCTTTTCGAAAATGCGCAACAGGACTATACACGAGCGTTGATTGCTGCCTCACATCACCCGATTCCTAACCAAGATATCCAGAAAAACGAAATGTAAGCATGTCCATAACAAAAGTTTCTAATCCATATGACCTTGACTTGTGCTATATGTCAGCACGCCAACAACTTTCGTTATTTCAAAAAGGTGACTTATCTCCAGTCGAAGTGCTAAAGGCACAGCTAGCTCGTGCCGAAGAAGTGGAACCAAGAATTAACGCGTTTACAGATACCTATCCAGAACAAGCAATGGCTGCAGCAAAGGCGGCGGAAGCTGTTTATACAAACCGTCCGGATGAAGCTCGCCCGTTAGAAGGGTTAACATTTGCAATCAAAGACGAAATGTCGGTCCGAGGTCAACGCAATACCGAAGGCTCACTTATCCAAAAAGACTATATCGCTGATGAAACACATCCAGTTGCGGAACGATTGCAAGGGGCTGGCGCAATTTTTCACGCACGCTCAGCGACACCAGAATTCTGTTGCGCGTGGACAACAGAATCTCGAATACATGGAGTAACCCGCAACCCATGGGGGCTAGAATACACGCCATCGGGTTCGTCTGGCGGTGCGGCGGCAGCATTGTCAGCAGGGACAACAACACTTGCGACAGGCTCCGATATTGGCGGGTCAATTCGAGGGCCGGCAGCGGCTTGCGGTCTTGTTGGCTTTAAACCACCTTATGGTCGTGTTCCAGACGTATCCCCTTTTAACCTCGATTCGTATTGCCATGTAGGTGCAATGGCGCGTACTACTGCAGATTGCGCGCTAATACAGAATGTAATCTCAGGATTCCATCCTCAAGACATTGCTACCATACGTGATCAATTAGTATTGCCATTAGATTATGGGTCGCTTAAAGGCAAACGAATTGCCTACAGTTTTGATGTTAGCAACGAAGTTGTGACCGATGAAGTTGCCGAACAGACCATGAACGTCCTAAATGCTTTGTCTGATGTTGGTGCAATTATTGAAGAAGTTGATCTTGGATGGGGGGAAGATGTTCGTAGAGGTTGCGAGAATTACCTTAATCATCTGATGGGAGCAGCACTAGTACGGGAAGTCGACGCACACCCAGATCTCGTTTGTGATTACACCAAGCATTTTGCAGATAAAGCCCGTAAAACAACTGCCGACGAGTTTCTTTCAGCCTATGAAGTAGCAGCAGATATTTATAGTCGATTTGGTCCGATGTTAGAAAATAAATACTATGCTTTCATTTGCCCAACTTTTGCTTGTAACGATATGCTTGCAGAACAGAAACCCTGGGATCGGATAACAATCCAGGGTCGCGATTTCGATAGTGAATATGATCTAAACACACAAGCAGTTTTTAATATGTTATCGCGCCTTCCAGTATTAGCTGTCCCATCCGGAATAGGGCCTAATGGTATCCCCACCGGCGTACAAATTGTTTCTCGAGCTTTCGATGACTTCCGCTCGTTTCATGTGGCGGCTGTATTAGAAAAAACACGAACTTGGTTCGACTATAAAGAACACCGACCTATCATCTAGGAAAATTTTGATACTGACAAGTTAACTAGAATTGGGGACAGACCACAATTAAGTCGTGTTTGTCTGTGGTGGTCGACCTCGTTTGCGTGGTTTTTGCGCGCTGCCCTTAACATTAGTGTCTATTGCCAATTATCCAACTGTCCGTTGTATACTCATCTGAGACAGCCGCCGAATGTTGAACCCTATGACAAACGAATATCAACTTAGCTCTGAAAACCCTATTAACGGTCACTCAGATTGGGTGGTATGGCCAATAAATAGTCCGGCTAAATGCCGGTTAAAAAACTGTTATGAGCGCTAGGTGTTCATGAAGAATTGGTTTAAATGTATTCTTATTCGCTAATTTACGTTGTTTTGCATAGTTACCCGTCGGGGTTCGATCATTTGTTAAATTAAAATACTCCATTGGTATTCTGAATATTTCCGCCGCTAACTAACGAATAAAATCGCATAAAGGTATCAATAGCTTGTATTGAATCCCAATGCTCAACAATTCTTCCGTCTTCTAAGCGCCAGGTATCAATAATATTCATGCCTTTTGTGTCGTTGCCTCTGTCATCTTTTTTTAGGGTGGCATGTGAGTGAAAGATAACGTAGTCTCCATCAACATAGATGTGTTTTACGTCATAAGTGTAATCGGGGTAGTCCCCAACAAACTCTTTTAAAAAGCTCACTAAACCAGTGACTTTGTCGGGCAGATTACGGTTGTGCTGAACATACGAGCTATTGTCATAGCGCTCTAGTATGTAGCTGAAATTATGGTTGTTCATCAGGTTCTGAACAAAATCTGTAATTAAGGTGGCATTTTCCAGCTCTTGCTCTGTCCAGTTGGGTTTCTGTAATGCCTGTAGATCAATAACTAGTTTGTCTGCATTTTGTGCAGAAGTAATAGTACTCGTTAATATCAGCACTGTTGATGCAATGATTTTCCACATAAGAAGTTCCTGTTAATGTCATTGGTTTGAAGTAAATTCAACTTGTATCTCATAGTATTCATTAGTAACCTAGATTACAAGAAGGTACTAAAATGTGATCTAGGCACATTTTGGTAACCAAAGATAAGATTGAGAAGAGGGTGCTGCGTAGTGAAGAGCAAAGGAAACATGAAGACTACAAGTAAAGGGAAATCTGAAAAGCGGGTATTTCATAACAACGATGAGTGCCCCATTCGTAATGTGGTTGCCCAGATTGGCGATAAATGGTCAGTGCTGATTTTATTTGTACTCATCGAAGGCCCCGACAGATTTAATTCCCTGAAATCCAGGGTAGTAGGAATCTCACAGCGTATGCTCACACAAACATTACGTGACTTGGAGCGAGAAGGGTATGTAAATCGAACCGTTTACCCCGAAGTACCTGTAAAGGTGGAGTACGAACTTACAAGCATGGGGAGGGATTTAATTAAACCCTTATATCAGCTGGTTTCTTGGGCGGAAACACATCATGATGAAATTAAACGTTCACGAAAAGCCTACGATGAGAGAAGTTAATATTGCAAAATTTAGCCACTCAAAGTCAGCGAAAAGTATGAGCCGCTAAAAAACAAGGCATAAAGAATACGGACATAACAAAGTTTTTCAGGTGACGCCTACGGCGCACCTAAAACGGCGTAAGGAATTGGGGACAGACCACGATTAAGTAGTGTTTGTTCGTGGCGACCGACCTCGTTTGCGTGGTTTTGCACAAACGGGTCGTAAAAACTGGGGCAGATTTATTTTAGCTACTGAAGCCGACCTACATCATTGTTCTTGAATTCAACTCATAAGTGCAACTCGTTAAAGAAGGGAAAGCTGGGATAATGTCAGCTTTTCCTCCGACCAAAGACGAGAAGCATGATGAATCACTATACCCAGCTCACCCGAGAACAACGATACCAGATATCGGCCCTAAAGAAAGTGGGCGTATCACAAAAAGACATAGCAGCTGAAATCGGCGTACATCGATCTACCATCAGTCGTGAGCTTAGACGTAACACAGGGCTTCGTGGTTATCGACCCAAACAGGCGCATGAGCTCGCACTGTCCAGACGAACCGATAAGTCAGTACCCCGAATCCCATTGGGCAGAAGTTGATCGCCTGCTATGCGCTTACTGGAGCCCGGAACAAATTGCATGGAGGTTGTATGAGGAACAGGGTTATCTGATCAGTCATGAATGGATTTATCAGCACGTGTATCAGGACAAACGAATGGGAGGGAAACTATTTGATTACCTTCGCTGCCAAAAGCAACGCAGGAAACGATACGGAGTCTATACTCGTCGTGGAAAGATTCCGAACCAGACGATGATTGATGACCGCCCTGCCTGTGTGGAGTCACGTTCGCGAATCGGCGACTGGGAAGGAGACACCATTGTGGGTAAAGGGCATAAAGGCGTTCTTATTTCGCTCGTGGATCGTAAGAGCCGATATACGTTATTGGGACATTCGAGTACCAAGGCAAAAGATCCGGTTGCCAACGAAGTCGTTCGTTGTTTCAAGGGGCAGGAAGATAGCTGCCTGACGATCACCTATGATAATGGTCGAGAGTTCAGTGATCATGAACGTATGGCGAAGGAACTGGGCGCGGACATCTATTTCGCCCATCCGTATTCATCGTGGGAGCGGGGAACCAATGAGAATACAAATGGATTGATTCGACAGTTCTTTCCCAGGAAAACATCACTGTTGAAAGTTAGTGAACAGTCGTTACAATCGACGATGGACAGACTAAATCATCGTCCGAGAAAATCGCTGAATTACAGAACACCTCATGAGGTGTTCTGTAATTCAAATACAACCTTGACCGTTGCACTTACTAGTTGAACCTAAGGTTTATCTTAACCATTGTTTCTTTTCATAGCGGTGGAGGTCATTACTTTGTCTGATAGAACAACTGAGTAGTTCTCCATTGCACTATCAAGATCTTATTGGGTAGGGTGTAAATTCTACGTAAAAAGGAACGAGGTATACGTGAAATTTAGAAAATTTGAAACAAACGTAAGTTATTGAAAATAGGGAAAATATGGTGCACCCAAGGGCATATAGGCCCGGTAGGACTTGCTTGTACCTTTTGGGTAAACCTCGGCTTTGGTTCCCACGTCACTCTACCTACTCCATATGGAGTCGTACGACCAATGCATTATGAGGAACGGCTATTATTCCTATGAATCAATATCCTACAGCCGATCTTTTTACATAAACAGGGAGTTTTGATCTCGAAACATCAATAAGTTGTACATCTATTTTACGTACAGAGTATAGCTAGAAGGCATATCTCTAGGACCCTTTAAAGCTCAGGACTCGAGAAGCCCCATTGAATTTGGCGTTTGCCTTGAACCACATTCAGTTCTATCTAATGTGTGTACCATATGTACACACATATAGGTACTAAATGCCTATAGCATCTTCTCGAGTTTTTACCAACGGAAATAGCTAAAGCCGTCAGAATACCACAAGAATTCAGACTGGATACATCACGCGTACAAATCTCTAGAAACAAAAATGGAGATCTGGTGATACACCCACTCCCCGAAGACAAGGGACTAGCTTTATTTGAGGCACTTAATAAGTTTGATGACGAATTTGTATCGATACTTGAAGAGCAGCATCACACTCAGCCTATTCCGCAGGAAAGGGACGATTTATGAGATATATGCTTGATACCAATATTCTCATCTATCTTCTAAAAAACAAACCAAAATCTGTCGTCGACAAGGTTAACTCACTTCTTGGTGATGCTCTGTTATGTGTGTCGAAGCCAGACGCTACGAACCCCACTAGGAGAGACAAAGGTACCTCGTTTACGAAGCTCATTACTGGTGCGGGTTTGCCCATGCAGGCTCTTCAAGGGCGTACGCCAGAACCGCTGATTCGATTAATGGGCCGACTCTGTTCTTGAGGTTTGGGCTGCGCCGATTACGATCAAATAATGCCTGAACCCCTCCTCCGTCTGCCGCAGCTTTATAGCAATAAAACGTATCTCGCGACAGGCCCATCATTTTGCAGGCTTTGGAGACATTTCCAAGTTCTTCGGCTAGATTGAGTAGACCGACTTTATGTTTAATGATTTTATCTGTAGTATGTATCATGAGAGTTACCTCTATAGGTTGATGTTGTTTTCACACCTTCATCTAACCTGGTAACTCTCGCTAAATCAGTCTTGAGAATGTAGTAACACCGATATTCGAATCTAGTGAGGACAGTACTTTCCGGTGTTGAAAAGCACTATCTTTGCATAAGGCTTTTGGCCAATTCCTTTGAATTAAGGCTGTTTAACTACCCGTAAGTATGGTTTCAACGTCTTCCATCCATCAGGGTACTTCTCCCTCGCTTCTTCGTCCGAAACAGCAGGCACAATAATCACGTCTTCCCCCTGCTTCCAATTTACAGGTGTTGCTACTTTATGCGCTGCCGTAAGCTGCATTGAATCGATAACCCTTAGAATTTCATCAAAATTCCTTCCAGTGGTCATAGGATAAGTCATCATCAGTTTAATGTTTTTATCTGGACCAATGACGAATACAGTTCTTACTGTTGCGTTGGTTAACGCTGTTCGACCTTCTGCTGTTCCAGTTTCATCAGCCGGAAACATATTGTAGAGTTTAGCAACAGCAAGATCTGTATCGCCAATCATCGGAAAGTTAACCGAGCAACCTTGGGTTTCTTCAATATCATTTGCCCACTGCGCATGATTCTCAACAGGATCGACACTTAAGCCGATCACTTTGCAATTACGTTTTTCAAACTCAGGTTTCATTCTTGCGACATAGCCCAGCTCAGTAGTGCAAACAGGTGTGAAATCCTTAGGGTGAGAAAATAAAATCCCCCAACCATCACCCAGCCAATCATGAAACTGGATTTCCCCCTCAGTGGTTATTGCAAAAAAATCTGGTGCTTGATCGTTAATTCTTAGTGACATTGTATAAATCCTCGTGCGTTCGGCTAATTTGATCAGTTTAAGGAATCTGATACTGGTTCAATGTAAAGCTAGAATGACCGCTTTTTATTTCCAACTCTAATCCATGAAATTTGGTGAGTGACTTAAATATATAACGGGCAATCGGACAATTATTAATTTGGACATGAATGCTGACTTTTTTCAAAAAGCTAACATTGGATCAAAATCTCAATTGGCTTTTGAAATAAGAACAGGTTAGGGGGACTACTTATAATAGTCCCCCACGAGCCTTGTTAATTCAGCCCCATATGTTCAATGGTCTCTTCCGTTGTCCAAACCGCATTGGCGATATAACGAAAATTTGTGATAGCGGCAAGATATCCATCCCCTTCCGGTAATTTCGCAGCTGCTGTGGCGTCTTTGACTACAGCAACCTCAAAGCCCTGCTCCAGTAGCTCGCGCAAATGTGATTCAACACAAAGGTTGGCTGACATACCCGCCAGAATCACTTGGTCTATTCCATTTTTACGTAGCTGCAAAACTAGGTCATTGGCTTCTGGGCCGTATACTTTATGAGGTGATGTCACAATAGTCTCGCCATCAAAAATCAAACACTTATACGGATGTAAGATTGTGGAAAAAGCTTTGCGACCAATGGACTGTTTTTCCACTGCTCGTAGATTTAGGATAAATACCATAACTATTTGTGGATTTTTGTCCAGAAGTTGATATTTTGCTGGCATGAAAATATTCGAACAATTGTCCCCAGAAGAACGTAAGGTAGTTGCTTTAGATGCAGCTGCGTTCAGTAGTGGTATAGAGGGGATGAATGAGGTTGCTGAACAACTTATTAGAAAGGCCCAAGAAATCAGAGAAAGCCGTTCCCGATTGTCATCAGCATTATCCAG
>JAALKB010000157.1 GCA_011088265.1 Gammaproteobacteria bacterium | reverse complement strand
TCACCGGAGTAGCGAATACCTCAATCAGCAATAAAGGGCACACCAGTCCCCTTCAATCCTTTCTCGACCTGTTGAATCGCATGAATTTGTGGCACTCCCACACCCGCGACGATTCGAGTGGTACAGATTGAGCCAGGCCCAATTCCAACCTTTACTCCATCAGCTTCAACCTCTACCAGATCCCTTGCTGCTTCGGCGGTGGCGATATTGCCACCGATAACCTGTACGCCTCCGTATTGCTGTTTGATCATTCGAACTCTGTCCATCACTCCTGAGGAATGTCCGTGGGCTGTATCCACCACAATGGCATCCACCCCGGCATTCACCAGCAATTCCACTCTCTCTTCGGTATCCGCTCCCACTCCCACCGCAGCCGCTACGAGTAGACGTCCTTTGTCATCCTTGCATGCATTGGGATAGTCGGTAGATTTTTGAATGTCCTTGACGGTTACCAATCCTTTTAGTTCGTTATCTTTCCCTACAACGAGTACTTTTTCGATTCGGTTACGATGCAATAAACGTTCTATTTCGTCAGAAGTCGCCCCCTCTTTTACCGTTACCAGTCGCGCTTCGGGAGTCATCACCTGGGATACCGGGGTTTCCATGTTCTTTTCAAAACGCAAATCCCGACTTGTCACGATGCCCACAACCCGACTGCCATCCACTACGGGAACGCCGGAAATATCATAGCGTTGCATTAGAGAAAGAACATCGCTCACTTTCGCCTCCTGGCTAACCGTAACCGGATCGCTGATTACGCCACTTTCGTATTTCTTAACACGGTTAACTTCTTTGGCCTGTTTTTCCGGTGGAATATTGCGATGAATCACGCCAACCCCTCCTTCCTGGGCCAAACAAATAGCAGCGCTGGCTTCGGTAACGGTATCCATTGCAGCGGAGACCAACGGAATATTGATGACTAAATCACGGGTAAATCGGGTTTTTAAATCCGCATCACGAGGAAGCGTTTCGGATCTGGCGGGGACGAGCAGGACGTCGTCAAAGGTGAGGGCTAAATCTATATGTTCCATTGCAGAATTATACAGCAAGGTAACAATTAACAGAACCGGTACACTGATTATTCCATGGAGATTTGCCTGGAGATTTGCTAACGAACCGGTTTAGCAAAAGGGGCAACAATCAATATCTTACGCATTCCAGGGGCAAAAAAGCAGATCCAGAAAAGCAGACGACATAAACACTATCTATTCCCAAGAGCACCACAGGGGTAGCACAGGGGTACCGCAGGAATACCACTGGAGTACTGGAAGATTGAACCCATTCACGATACTCTACTGCATTACAGTTTCTCAATTAAGGCTCATCGGCCCAGGGAGCCTGTTATCTTCAGAACTAATGACTACCATCAATTTTCTTCATTAATCCCCATATATCAAACCTTTCATCTTTGATCACTCATGTTTGATCTGGCCATTTCTAATTGCTGTCTGAATCCGATTCCCAGGCAAGGGTAACGAATCGTATAACAATGCATCAATGAATAGCCTATTGACAGCACTAAGGGCAGCCGGAGAAGCAACCCGGTTAAGAATACTTGCGGTATTACGTAATAGTGAGCTTACGGTATCAGAGCTCGTAGAAGTACTCGATCAAAGCCAACCCAGAGTGAGTAGACACCTTAAGTTACTCTGCGATTCTGGCTTATTGGAGCGTTACCAGGAAGGCGCAAGGGTTTTTCATCGCATCGCTGATAACGGTAGCATGGCTCATATCTCTAGAGCCTTACTGGAAATGTTGGACATTCCTGATCAGGAGCTCCAAAGAGATCAGGCAAGACTTAGCAACATCAAATCCAGAAACGCTGCTTTGGCTGCAGCTTATTTTAGAAAAAACGCCCTGGAATGGGACAGCATCCGAACCCGGATGGTTGATGATATGGACATTGAACAAAGATTAATCAGCTTCATCAAGGAAAAAAAGACGGGATTATTGCTTGACCTGGGAACGGGTACCGGACGCATGCTGGAAATTTTCTCACCCTACATCGAACGAGGCATTGGCATCGATACAAGTCGGGAAATGTTAACAGTAGCCAGATCCAACCTGGATTCAGCAGGGGTAAAAAACTGCACTGTCGGACAACACGATATCAGACAACTCCATTTCTCTGACGAAACAATTGATTCTGTCATGATCCATCAGGTTTTACATTACCTCGACAGTCCGGAAGAGGTGGTGCACGAAGCCGTGCGGGTGTTGAAACCCCAGGGACAACTCGTCGTGGTGGATTTCTTGCCCCACGACCTTGAATTTCTCCGGGAAAAACACGCGCATCGAAGGCTGGGTATAACGGTGCAATCCCTGCAACAGTGGTGCGGCCCCGAAGTATGCCAGCTCGTCCACGCTGAACAGCTTTCTGCCAATGAAAAAGATGATCCTGGTTCCCTAACAGTTGGTCTATGGAACTTTGAGAAAAAATGACACACAAACCAACTATATCTAACCGGTTTATGCTTTGTAACAACTCAGCCTTTTAGCCACCCTTTTAACCATAAGGTTTCGCAGCACACCGTTGCATTCCTATTCTGTGCACTCATATTCCAGTCAGGATATAGATCCGGTTTAGGCCGCTGGTTGTGCGTATTTCTTCCAACACACTTTTTTCCTATGTGTTTCCTGGAGTAGTGAAGGTATTTTCGTCGAATCCGGGAGGTAGTGTGTGGGGTCAGGTTAAAGAATATAAAGAACCCGGGGATCAGGCCAACTCCAACAAACCAGCTCCCAAAAGCCAGCCCCAACAAGCTAATCCTGGCAAACCAGCCCTAAATTGAAAACCAAAATATTTCGAACCCAGTCGCTCCATCATGGACAAAAAAAGCGCAGCGGTTGCGCTTATTTGCCGTATAATTCCAGGAATGTATCCTTTGTCAAAAAACCTTAGCTCTTTGCCGATTTATATCCGCTCTTTTGTCCATTCTCTTGCCCACTCTCCTGGATCCTTGCTAGTTCGGACAATTGCTACCCTCGCTTGTTGTCTACCTCTGTTAACAACGGGTAGTCCACTGGATGATCTTGAGCAAACACCTATTCCGAAGAGCAAGGTTCTGCAATCAAGCCTAACCAAGGCGATCAATTATCAGATCGATAAAGACCACTATCTTTCCCTGCCCCTTGATGACAAGCTTTCTGGACGTGTTTTTGAACGCTACCTTGACCAGCTGGATCCGGGAAAGTACTTTTTTACCCAAACAGACATCGATGAATTTTCTGTAGCCAGGGATAAATTGGATGACCACATCAAATCCGGCATTATGGATGCATCATTTTTGATTTTTTCAATTTACCGTAAACGAGTGGATGAACGAATTGCCTATGCACTTGATCGATTGCGTGAACCGTTTGATTTTGACAAAGACGAAACCTACTTGTTGAATCGGGAAGACGCTCCCTGGGCACGAGGAACTGAGGAATTAGACGACCTGTGGCGTAAACGAATAAAGAATGATCTATTGATTTCTCGTCTTTCCAAATCCGAAAATGCGAACAAGGAATCCAGAGATGTTTTTAAAGTGCTGGAACAACGCTATACCCACATCGCAAGGAGAGTGCGCCAACTTAAATCAGAAGATGTTTTTCAAACATTTATCAATGCCTATGCACGATCCATTGAACCTCATTCTGCCTACTTTACTCCGAGAGTCGCTGAAAATTTCAAGATTGAAATGCGACTGTCTCTTGAGGGAATTGGCGCTGTGTTACAAACAGACAATGAATACACTCTGATCAATCGCATTATCCCCGGAGGGTCTGCGGATATCGATGGAAAACTGGAAGCGGATGATCGTATTATTGGTGTCGCTCAAGGCGATGATGAAACAGTCGATGTTATCGGTTGGCGTTTGGACGATGTGGTCGACCTTATCAGAGGAGCAAAAGGAACCGAAGTTAAACTGCAAATACTTCCAGGCGAACAGGGGCTTTATGGTGAGGCTGAAACCATTTCCTTGATCAGAAATCGGATAAAACTTGAAGAGAAGGCTGCGAGAAAGGAAGTGATTGAGATCGGTGCCGGGAGTGATACATTGAAAATGGGGATTATTGACTTACCTGCTTTCTATCATGATTTCGAAGGGAGAAGGAATGATCCCAACTTCCGCAGTACCACCCGGGATGTGCGGAAACTACTGAAAGAATTCGAAGAGGAGGGCATTGATGGCCTAATCGTGGATTTGCGAGGCAATGGAGGTGGCGCATTACCAGAGGCCATTGAACTGGCTGGACTCTTTATTCCCAAAGGACCAATTGTTCAAACCCGATATACTCATGGTTATACCCGGGTAGCTTACGACCCCGATCCCAATCTCGCTTACGACGGACCGTTGGCAGTGCTGGTTGATCGATATAGCGCGAGCGCATCTGAGATTTTTGCTGGAGCGATAAAAGATTACGGACGTGGGCTGGTCATTGGTGAAACCACCTTTGGGAAAGGCACAGTGCAAAGCCTGATTACGCTCGACAATAAAGTAGGTTTTGGGCAACTAAAGATAACTACTGCGCAATTTTTCCGGGTGAATGGAGAGAGCACCCAACACCGGGGGGTTATTCCGGACATCATCTGGTACACCTCAGAGCTGGACGAAGATATTGGGGAGCGATCATTTGAAAACAGCATTCCGTGGAAAAAAATAAAACGGGCTCGCTATTCACCCTTTAAGCCAGTCAAAGCGGTTAATACGCTTGAGTACGTCAAGGAGTCCCATCAGCGGAGAATTAATGACCATCCTGAGTTTAATTATATTCAGAAAATCAGCACGCTCAACAAACAAAGAAGAGAAACAAAATTTCTTACCCTTAATGAGGAAAAAAGGAAAGCTGAGCGTGAACTGTTGAACCAACAAACTCTCACCCTTGAGAACGAACGAAGAGAAGCGTTGGGAAAAACAGCTTCCGACACCATCGAAGCATTGGAGGATTTTTATGATTCAAAAGACAGAGAAAATGATGAGGATGAAGATCCTTTTCTCATTGAAGGCGCTAAAATTCTGGCAGACTACTATTTTGATTACAAAGAGCCTCTGTCTGACTCCAGCCTGGCCAACCAGGCACCTCAGACCACTATTGGATTACTAACCAACTAATCTTCTTGAAAATCAGGCAGCATTTTGACAGGAAAGTTACGGTGTTCAAGGTGCTAAATTTAGTGTATCGAAATTCTTCCGAAGTTCAACAACAGTGCATATGAGTATCGTTTAAAAATTTTAGCTTAATCAGATAATACTGACTGCTGGTGTCAATGATTTAAACAACTCTGCAGATATACCTATCCCAACTGGCCGGCTACATAGAAGTACCCGACTCCTTCCCCCAGACCTCCAGGAGTAACCCGGGCTTGATGGTGGTAGTATCTGACTTATTCGGTTTCTAAAGGTTTCTTTGCGTCATGCCCGGGGAAGCCGATTGGGATAAGAGTTTGATTATTTCCCACTCATCATGACTATCCACGACTTTGCAAACATTCATTAAGTACTGACTATTCATCATTCCCAAAAAAGGTGAACGATGCAGCAATACAAAAGACGGTTAAAAGATCGTTAAAATGGATAGCAAAAGATGGCAAACAATTCCAATTCGATAAACATGCAATTTTCAAAATTCTCTAATCACTTTAACGCTAACAGTGGAATTTTGCAGTTGATGAATGATCTGGGCGAGGCAGTAAATCCGGATGTAGAGTGGCAGATGCTAGGCGGTGGAAACCCCGCCTCGATCCCCCATATGGAAGCCATCTTCCGTGAAGAGATGATGCATTTCATGAATGAGCCCCGGGAGTTTGAAAGCATGATTGGAAATTACGATTCGCCTCAAGGAAGCCACAGGCTCATTGATGCATTGGTGAATCTTTTTAATAACATGTTTGAATCCCATGTTGACTCCCGTGAAAACCGTTCTTCCCTCATCAACCCTGGAAATATCGCTATCACGAATGGCAGCCAAGCCAGTTTTTCCATTCTGTTTAATCTCTTCGCTGGGGAATTTCCTGGCGGCAGAAAAAAGAAAATTCTGCTTCCAATGGCTCCAGAGTACATCGGCTACAATGATGTTGGACTCGGCGAGGACCCCTTATTTATTTCGAACAAACCCATCATTGAACATCAGACCGATGATTCTCTTTTTTATAAATACCGGGTTGATTTCGACAGCCTGAATATTTCTGATTCCATTGGTGCCATCTGTGTATCCCGGCCCACAAACCCCACGGGAAACGTGATTACGGACAACGAGCTTAGTAAACTCAGTGGGATAGCACAAAAAACGGGCATTCCTCTGATCCTGGACGGAGCATATGGATTGCCTTTTCCTAACATTATTTTTAGTGACGCCAAGCCAGTCTGGAATGAAAACACGATCCTCTGCTTGAGCCTGTCAAAGCTCGGACTGCCAGGAGTCCGCACCGGTATTGTGGTTGCCCACGAAAAGGTTATCGAGAAATTGACTGGAGCCAATGCAATTTACAATTTGTCACCAGGAAGATTTGGCCCTGCTCTTGTTACACGACTGGTAGAAAATCAAGAACTCATTCCGCTTTGCAAGAAGGTGATTAAACTTTATTATAAGGAGAAATCCATTCATGCTATCTCTCTGATTAGACAAAGTATGAACGGTTTGCCTGTGCAGGTTCATCTATCCGAAGGCGCTATTTTTCTTTGGCTATGGTTTAAGGACTTGCCAATATCCAGCGAAACTTTGTATCAGAGGCTAAAAAAACGAGGGGTGATGGTCATATCCGGGCATCATTTTTTCCCGGGGTTAATTGAAGATTGGAAGCACATGCATCAGTGCATACGGGTATCCTATGCTGCGGATAACATTCAGCTTGAGAAAGGAATCGAAATTATCGCAAAAGAAGTTCGTCGCGCCTACCATTCTGGGTAAATAAACAATGTCCAAGTTACAGGTCTTTGATCCCGAAAACGATACCAGGGTACCATTTCTTCGCGGAATGTTGACCAAGTCGCTGCAATTAGCAGGTCTGGATTTCGTCGAAGCTTATCGGGTTGCAACGGAAATTCGAGAAGACTTTGATGACACCCAAGTTGTCACTACCCATGAACTTAGAGGAAGAATCGTTGAAATTCTGACGGAAGATCACCCCGGGGCGGTATTAGCCCAGTATCAACAAAAATCAAACATGCTGGCTGAGAACCTGATGGTGGAATCCAGCGACGGAGTACTCCGTCCTTTCTCCCGGGGAATGCATACCCAGCGTCTCGAAAGCTGTTCCTTACCCAAGGATAAATGTAATGTCATTACCCGTAAAATTCATCGGGCACTGACCAAACAGAATATCAAACAAATCACCACCAGAGAACTGACTTCCCGAACCTACCGGGCGATTGAAGAAGAACTCGGGCAACAGTTAGCGGACTTTTATCTGATCTGGTATGACTTTTTACACAATAGTTATCCATTATTATTGCTGATAGGAGGAGTACCAGGGTCAGGAAAAAGCACCATTGCTACCGAAGTCGCCAACCTCCTTGGCATCATTAGAACCCAGTCCACAGACATGTTGCGGGAAGTAATGAGAATTATGATTCCCGAAAAATTGTCCCCTTCGCTGCATACCTCATCTTTTAAAGCTGGTGAGGTTTTACAAACCACTGACTTTCAGGAAAACAGTGATAGAAATAGCCTGTTATATGGCTTCCAACGCCAGACCGAAATAGTTGAGGTAGCTTGCGAAGCGGTCATTCAAAGAGCACTTAGCGAAAGGGTATCGATAATCCTGGAAGGAGTACATATTCGACCCAGCCTCTTGTCCCACATTACCAGCCTTGAAGCCGTAGTAGTCCCTATCTCCCTTGTAGTATTGGACAGACAGCAATTAGTAAGGCACATAAAAGGCCGATCCGACATAAACAAACAACGTCGGGCACAGCGTTATTTGGATAACATCGAAGATATATGGCAGCTGCAAACCTACCTATTGTCAGAAGCAGACAATGCGGACATTGAGATCATAAATAACTTTGATTTGGAAGAAACCATTGCTGATGTGGTTAAGGTTATCATTCAAACAATCGCTGTGATCTATCGAGGCAAGATAAAGTCATTGAGGACCAAGTACGTATGACGTCAACGAAAAAGGGCATTATCTTCATCCTCGATGGCCTGGGAGATCGCCCCAACCGGAAATTGGAAGGCAAGACCCCCCTGGAGTTCGCAGATACTCCGAATATGGATAGGCTCGCAGCGAATGGCCAATGTGGCTTAATGGATCCGCTTTTACCTGGATTGCCTGTGGATACCCACACCGGGGTAGGTATCCTGTTCGGCCTTCCTCCCAAACATGCCACGGAGCTGTGCAGAGGCCCCATTGAGGCGGCTGGCATTGGATTGCCGATGGAAGAGGGGGACCTCCTTTTTCGAACAAATCTTGCTGCTGTAAAAAAACAGGATTCGGGATATCAGGTCCTTGACCGACGTGCCCAAAGAATTAATGAGGAAATTCACACACTATGCCAATCCTTGCAGGACATTGAGGTAGGAAACAATATCCTGGCGAGTCTATATCCAGCGACTCAACACCGTTGCGTACTTAGGCTAAGAGGCCCTGACTTATCGGAGCAGATTAGTGATACAGACCCCGGCGGTAAGGACATCTCCCAGGGCATCCAAAGCTGCACACCATTGACAAATAACGACAGGAAGGCAAAAAATACGGCAGACGCAATCAACTCATTCACTGATATTTCCCACCGAATACTCGATGAACACCCACTCAACCAGGCACGTCAATCCAAAGGAAAACTTCCAGGCAATGGAGTCCTAACCCGGGGTGTCGGGTTTTATCGGGATCAAACCAATCTCATTGGTCACCTGAAACTCCAAGCCGGAGTCGTTGCAGGAGAGAGCACGATTTTGGGACTGGGCCAACTTTTTGGATTCACCTGCGCTACCGAAAAGACTTTTACCTCCCTGACAGACACTGATATCGATCTAAAACTCCGCCGGGCAAAAGAGCTATTACAGAATCACGATCTGGTTTACGTCCATCTAAAGGGAACAGATACTGCAGCTCATGACCGAGACCCCGCCCTGAAAGCACAGTTCATTCACCTTTTTGACAATGCCCTTGGCCGAGCAGAATTTGGTGATGTTGTCACTGGCATCTGCGCTGATCACTCGACGGATTCAATCCGGGGTGAACATAATGGAGACTCGGTTCCGATATTAATTCATCACAACTCAAGTAGAATTGACCGCGCCGTTCGGTATAATGAAACTGACTGCAATCAGGGTGCGCTTCTTCGGCTAACGGCGCAGTCTTTTCTTTTAACCATGCTTGATGCCATGGGGCAATTGGGAAACTTCAAACCCTCGAGCAAAGCGTACTTTTCCTAGAGCTAAGAAAAAGAATTGAACTTTCTTTAGATATTCTGGGTTCGGGAAAACCAAATCAGCACATCTCAATCTTAAGCTGGTACGACATGTCTTCCAGATAGCTTTGCTCTGTTTTCAAATCAAAGAGAGTAAGGGGATGTTCTGCGGCCCACTTTTTATCTAGTCCGTCCTGAAAAAAGGCGCGATGTCGTTAGCGATCATGCGTCATTTTCG
>JAALKB010000156.1 GCA_011088265.1 Gammaproteobacteria bacterium | reverse complement strand
CCCCCCCCCCCCCCCCCCCCCGGGCCCCCCCCCCCCCCCCCGGCCCCCCCCCCCCCGCACCCCCCCCCCCCCCCCGCCTTTGGCTCACAACCCGCGGCATCACGGATTCGCCCTGGGGGTTATGGTGGCATCCCCGGCTACAAGGCAAGCCACGGTAGTTTTGATTTGGATGGCATAATGTCGCTCTCTCCGAGCTTGGATACGCTTGGGTTTCTTGCCCGTAGAATCGAGGATTTCGAACTGGGCCGGACAGTACTTTGTGGCAGTGTACCCGCGCCCGATATCGACCTCAGTAACTCTACCTTACGAATTTCATTGTTTCGTGGCCCACATTGGCATGATGGTAGTGTTGAAATGCGTGATGTATGTCAGAGTGCAATAAAGTGCTTACAAAGCGCCGGGGTTGAAGTTGGAGAACAATCTTGGCCGGAGATATTTCACGAGCTGACAGAAGCGCAAAAGACCGTTATGGCTTACGAGGTGGCAAGATAGCGGATTTACGAATACAGCCATTACTCAGAACAAATTAGCGACCAATTTTTGGAGCTGCTTGAACAGGGACTATCAGTGCCTCGTAACGAATTCGAAACGAGCTGTGCTATACGTGACCGGGCGTCACGGATCCTTGAGTCGATGTTTATAGATTGCGATTTCCTGTTGGCGCCTGCGGCCCCAGGGGAGGCACCACGCGGATTGGAAGCGACCGGCGATCCGTTATTCAGTCGGGCCTGGAATTTACTAAAGGTTCCCAGTGTATCTATACCCTTTGGCAAAGGTCCTGGTGGGTTACCGCTGTCAGTGCAATTGATTGGCAGATATGGCGATGATGATGCACTGCTATCCGCGGTAAAATGGGTGTACGGCTGTTTGCAAAACAAACCTGATTTGTAACATCGATCTCGTGACATGGATCAACTGAAACTATATTCCAGGGTTATGCGAAGCGATACCAAAGAGATCAACGCATTTTTGAGATAGAACAATGCACGTGAAAACCAAGCCGATTATGCGCAATTTTGGTGTGGAAGTACTGAATGTCGATCTTTCAAACCCCGTTTCATCGTCCGTGTTCGCAGAAATCAGAGCCCTCTATTTTGAACATTCACTTCTCCTATTTCGTGGACAGTTGCTGACTCCAGCCGATCAGGCTCGGTTGGCGCATCAACTTGGTCAACCCAAAATAGAAACAAGGAAGCAATTTAATTTAGTTGATCATCCTGAGGTGTCCACATTAGGAAACATAGAAGATGCTACCGGCAAGCCGCTTACCTTTTTCGTCCGTGGCGGTTTTGGTTGGCATACCGATGGCTCTGTAGCCTGCCATGTTGATGCTGCTACGTTGTTGTACGCCGTTGAAGTCCCGGAGGAGGGTGGGGGCACACTTTTTTGCAGTTCTGCTACTGCGTATGAAGAAGTGCCGTTATCTATTCGAGATGAACTATGTGAAGTCAGTATGTTATGCAGCTTTCATGCGCATAACGATCCGTTATATGAATCAAACCCAGAATCATTTATCCAGCTAACACCCACCGAACGCGCGGCATTACCACCGGTCTGGCATAAGGTGGTGCAAACACATCCGGTGACCGGTAAGCATGTGTTTTATTTGAACCTTGATCCCATGAAATTTTCAGGTATAACTCGTGAGCGAGGGATAACACTGTTTAACCGGATATTGGAAATCGCCACCCAGCCCAACTTAGTTTATCGACACCGCTGGCAGCCTAAGGAGCTAATAATTTGGGATAACCATGCAATGTTACACAGTGGCACCCTCACTGACATATACGCAACGGATCGACGTCTTATGCATCGTTCGTTTGTGTATACAGAGCCGACTGAGCGGCCGATACCCAATCTGGAGGAGCTAAATGCAATTTTCATGCCAAATGGAATTTAGTCAAAATCCAAATTCCGGGTATGAGAGCGACCAGAAAGCACATCGGCAAATGGAACCGATCATATTGATCTCTATGATTGCCAGCTATGGAGAATAGATATAAAAATTCCCTAAGGGGCGGACCTGAACGGACTTCGCTATAACAGATAAACGCATCCGTCCATTCGCTATCGCAATGTTCTCAGGTTATGCGGGGCCCGATGGAACAATGCCGGTTGGCGGATAAGCACCATCTTCGTCATGTTTTTCATCGCCATACAGTGGAGGATTGAATATCGCAACGAGTTGCACATCAGACTGCGCAACCAGTTGATGAGGATCGTTCGGGCCAACGCAGTACACCTCACCTGGTCCGAGAACGTGGTCTACACCGGATGATTTATCCAGTACGCTAAGCTTTCCATCAAGTACCAAATTCGCCTCCCAGTGGTTCTTATACCAAAGGTCGACTTTTACATCCTTTTTCATTCGCACTTCCGACAACGAAAAACCCAAACCATCATTTGCAGTGAGTAATCTAAATGCTGTAACTCGGCCATCGAGCACTATTTTTTTTGCGATGGTTCCTATTAGTTCATCAATCGAACGGACGAACATTGATTCCTGACCCAACGGAACCTCACCAGTTGGTGGATAGGCCCCTTCTTCATCATGGGATTCAAGCCCTGTGATTGGTGGATTAAAAACACTCACAATTCGTAGAGGATCATTTGTATTGATCACGCTATGTTGATCATTGGGACCAACGCAATACATCACTCCGGGATACAAATCCCAGGTCTGACCAGTCGTCCTGTTCAACAGCGACCCCTTGCCTGCACGAACATAGTTCGCTTCCCAATGGTTTTTGTACCAGAGCCTAGATTTGTTACCTGCACCGCATCGCGCTTCGGACAAACTAAAACCCAGACCATCTTTTTTTAACAACACCCTGACTGCGGTTGATTTGCCGTGAGATATGGGAACGACATTTCCGGATGCCTCTGTATCATGAAAACTTCGAATAAACATGATTCACTCCTGATCAATTATCAAAAATGGAAGTCGATGGTTATTTAAGTAGCGAGTTGGCCGATTGTTTGAGTTTTTCGATCTACCAGAAAACACCCCTAATCGAAAGGAATATTTGCCCAGTTATCAAACTAGCAGCGCTCGAAACGGGAAACGGAAATACCGCATCAACCTTTTTGGATTTACGAACCTTATCTAACCGTAACATTAATCAGGATCAGGCAAAAGGGTTCACAATACATCAGAACACTTCATTTGGATTTACAACACTCCGAGCGATTGTGCAACCTGTCGTGGCAATATGATTCCATGACCAAGCTCAGGGTTCCACCTATTCCCGTTTGATCTTTGTGCGGTGTCACAAAATAGCTTCTTTAGTTCCATGGGCGACAAATCAACAGGGGATACCTTCGTTCTCAAAGCTGCAACACAACCAGCCGCTATGGGGCATGATGTTGAAGTACCTTTATCGGGCTTGCCCGCACCCAGCGCCTCTGAACCTTTGAAGTGAGTAAACGAAGCGATGTCAGGTTTCTGCTGTACATTGTTGAGGATACCAGGACCCACTGATGAGTAACCGACATGGTTGCCATCCAAGTCACAACCAGAAACAGTCATTACCTCGGAAAGCGCATTCGCTCCTGTTATAACGCCATCAACTACGCCTTGACATTTTTGATCTGGACAAATAGGCCCACAATTTCCTGCTGCGAACAAAACATCGACCTGCTCAAATTGACTCAAACCGGAAATGGTTCGGTTAAATGTGTGTGTTGGATTATCACCATATCGACCTGGGTGCCCTTGGGGGAAATCCCAACTAGAGTGATACATCCCCCAACTATTGCTCAGTGCGAGTGCTTTATATTTTCGTTCTCCACTGGGCGTGAATGCTATGGACCAATGTTTTTGAAGCTGAGCTATTCCTTGAAAAACCTGACCAAGTCGGCGCCCGATTACCGCTCCACCTGAAGGGGTACCCGCAAAGGCAGGCACATCTATGAGTGTTGCTTTGGGCGCAACCAACAATGCCGCATAAGCACACATCGTTCCGTGCCCCACTGGAAAGTCACCGGGTTTTACTGAGATATTCTCAGGACGCCAGGAATAGCTACTATCAAACGCAGGTCTGAAACCAAGTTTTTGTTCCAGGTACTCAATATTGATTCCAGTATCGATAATCGCAATTGCCACACCCTCACCATCAAGACCGGCGCCATGTAATACGGCAGTGTCTAATTGATCGGCGACATCATTGTGTGTGCCAATATGTCCCTCGTCTAAACAAGAAACATAGGTATCAACGAAAGGATCGGATAGTACTCGATTTCCCCCGACATTAATCGGTACTGAGGATAAACCATCGACGGTTAGAGTTCCTCCGACCAATTGATAGTCAGAATCATCAGATCGAAGGAGCTTTCTCAGCGATCTTAGCCGTCCCGACTTCTCCATGAAAATGGTAGAAAATGTCTCATCCTGAATAAATGATTTAGCTGCCCGAATTTTTTCAGACGACTTTACTAACTCTCCCAGAACATCGCGATGGGGAAAGTCAATCAAAGGCGATCGCCTGGACAGTTCAAGGAATACAGATACCTGTTCAGACATCGACTTTTAGTTTGTGGGCCACTCAAACCCAGTCGATGCCTTTCCTACCACTATCGATGGTTTAAATTCAAATCCGAACGACCATGAAAACTCCGCGGTAAAGTTTTGTCTTGCCCGAGCTCGCGCAAACTGAGGAATATCACCTACCAAAGCATCCCGGAATGAAGCATCAGTGGCACGATCTTCATTTATAGTAAACGCTATTTGGTGACAACCAATGCAACTTGTCCGTCCATTGGCAGCGTGCGACTCAATATTTGGATTACTGCACCACGAAGTCTGTTTATTAAATGGTGCCGACCATGGGCCCAATGCATGTGGTAAATTAGCTGGGGGCGATTGTCCAAAAAAATGTTGAAAATCCTCTGGCCGATCAATTGCACCATTATCAATCTGATCTTGAATCGCATCATAGACTGCTTTTATGGAGTCACCTAGTGAATCCTGAGTACCAGTATAGTGAGACCAGGGCGACGTATCCCCTTCTGCAAAAGAAGAATTTACACACATTTTGTAGTTCTTCCAAACACCATTATTTAAACTATCAATACTATTTGGCCTATCTGCACCAAAGTCTTCGTTCGAATCAGGATCCCACCACAATGAAATCCACACCCATTCCCGGACATCTTTGGTGACAAAATGAATTCCCGTAAGAGCCCACTCCGCACCTTCTTCAGTAATGTTAGTATAGATGTTGGTACGATCTGGGTTTCGGATTGATGGATTAAGATCTGCACGACCTGGTCCTGGCCAAGTGCCCTCTTTAATTACTCGAGTCATCGCACTCGATCCAGTATCGTGCTCTGGCACACCCATCGAGAGACGCTCCCAGGCTGTCTTTATCATTACCGCTGAGCGGGGAAATTCATCAATACAGTGAGAAAACTGATCGTTCGAAGGTGGTGGGGTATTCGCATTGGCAACATCTCTTCGGCATTCATCGATCCCTCGAGCTTCTTTCATGGCATGTTCAATAAATGAAGGGCTAAACATAGTTGTGCCTTGGCCTAAACGTTCACCCACATCGGCTGCACTCGTTAGCTGGTGCAAAACGGAAGAAAGATTGTCATCAGTCAAGCTGGATGATAAATCTTTGGATGAAAACTCATTTAATGTTGCATCTATAACTGGTTGTATATCTGCTTTGGGATCCGCGTCTAATACGGGCTTTAGGTTTTTAAAATATAGTTTGAACAATTCCTCTAACTCTAAATTTGCAGATGCATTGGAGGGACGCCCCTCATACCACGTTTGCCACAATGGGACTTCTACCCTGGTTGCACCATCGAGCAATGTGAGCTCAACAGGTTGTAGTACCTGCTCAACCACATCCCAAGCAAAGTCTCGTCGGCTTTTCATTGAGTCTCTTAATTGATCGAACAGGACGTTTGCATCGATATCACTAGGTACGTAGTCCTGCCCTCGGCCAATGATCAATCTCCCATCAGAATCCGCCAAAACTTCTGGCGGTTGTGCTGACAAAACGGCTTGAGCATGAGAACTCGATATGGTCGTACTGAATACGAATAAACCTAGAAAACCCAATCGCAATATTGAATTCATTTCCTAATCCTCTGTCTATATTGTTTGATGCCTGTCATTGCTTTTCCATCTGACTGTAAGTATTAATTTGAACAGGCGTAAATTTAGTGTCACCCTATTGAGGCATCCCTTCATCTTTCCAACGCTCGAACTTATCGATGTCGTTCTGTGGCCAAAGACCATCACACGGCATGTCTGTCTGGAGCCGTTCAAATATCCGATCTGCGTTTGACTTCACATCATCATAATTGTGCAAATTAAATCCTGCGATGGCTTGCATCACTGACACATCTCGATCTCTAAACAAGGGTTTGATATCGTCTCCAAAGCCGGGGACATCCTGATTATCTGTCGGTGTGACATGACTGACTACAGATTGGGGAGATGAACTCGTATCGATTCTTGTGGTTTCCTCTTTAGGAACTATATCCACAGTTTTGTTGTTGGAAATTCCATGTACCCTAATCCCTTTTAAGGGATTACCTTCTCCCCAATAGTTAAGGATATCCATGTCTGGAATTTCGGCAGTGGCACTGATCGGTGTGAGCACCTGCTGAACTATTTGTCCCGGACCTGGTGGAGTTGCGATGAAGTCGTATTCTTGCACTCCATCTTCCGGTGGAAACAAATATACGTAAGGGGAAAGTTGCCCATCAGTCCATCCAGAAGTGGTTGTTCGTCCTGTTGCATGAATTAGTAAAATCGGAGGTTTACTTTTAGCAATTCGGACCTGGGTCTGGTCAACTGCATAAATTTTAGAGGCTATCATCTCAGTTCTCATTAAGTAATTGATTATTAAACGACGCTATAGATGTAGAGCTGGGGATTTAGACTCGATACTTGCCTATCTTAAATCCATCATTCCCCCATCTAATTGAGATTGATGATGAGTCATTGAGAAACGAAATTATGTGGTAAATACCACATGTATGAAATTAATGAAAAAAAAGAACACAAGAGTGAGAATTGGACAGGAAGTCACCTTAGTCAAATAGAGATAAACTTGGGTATTGGAAGAGGGCGATTGGTTTTCTGAGTGCACAACCACATCCAATATAGATCAGTGCCCTGCTAGCTGATGCAGCAAATTAAGGTCGATAACGCAACTGGGAAAATAAGCAGGATCGACCTTAGGGCGAGTTATAACCGAATCTCGTGTATGCGAAATTGATAGTAAGCGGCGTGCTCCCTCAGTCTATGATAATTCCGCCTCTTCTGTGTAAACTGATGGCATCAAAAGGGCAACTTTGCCTACTCCAATCGCAGCAGCAGTGTTTATGTGTGGCGAGCTGCGCTAATCGCGAGTAGTCAGTTTGATTGCATAAGATCCACAATATTAGACAGTTCGCGTTTCTATCCTGGTTTGCCAGAACGAATGCATCTATCAGTGGGGCAGGAATAACGCCTGAATTCCGACCAGGGTATTGGGAATGTCGGAGACACTATATTGGAACGACCGATAGAAACGGTAATTCCTTATCGAACAAGACCCTGGGAGAGGGGGCTTGACTCTGACTTGACTCTGACTTAGCTCTGGCTTGACTTTGATCAGTAGAGAAAGGAACATACTTCTCAATGAAATTTCGACTATATCGATTATGCACCCGACGATTGAAACTCGCTATTTAAATCTGGTTGAAGAGCTTGGCTTAGGGCGGCGGGAAGAGGTTTCCACGATTATTCCTTTGACTGGAGGCGTGGCATCGGACATCGTTCAGGTCATAGTTGGTGATCAGCGCCTGTGTCTTAAATGCGCCCTGGGAAAACTGAAAGTCGACGAGGATTGGCGAGCGCCAGTACATCGCAATCGAGCAGAATATGCGTGGCTTGAAGTTGCGGCTCAGATGATACCCGAAAGCACAGTGGCGCTCTTTGGTCGATCGCAGCAAAGCCCCTGCTTTGCAATGGAATTTCTTGAAGGTGATGATACCTACCTGTGGAAGACGTCGTTGCTAAACGGAACGCTCAATGTGGATGAGGCGATTAGTGTTGGTCAAGCAATTGGAAAAATACATGCGCGATCCGCCTCCTCGGCATTTTCTACAGAGCCGTTTCGCAATCGAGATGACTTTTATGAGCTACGCCTTGACCCCTATCTTAAATTTACCGCGAGCCGGCATCCCGCCGTTGCTGCTCATCTTGAATCGCTGGTGGAACGTCTTTATGAGGCTAGCAGCGTATTGACTCACGGAGATGTGAGCCCCAAGAACATTATATTTCGAGATGGTAGCCCGATCATATTGGATGCTGAATGTGCCACAATGGGTGACGCTAGCTTTGATATCGCGTTCTGCATGAACCATTTAGTATTAAAAGCGGTGCATCTACCCGCTGTCCGATCTGAATTGCTCAACGCGGCTCTTGAAGTGTGGGGCACCTATGTGCATTATGTCCACTGGGAAAGCCCTGAGCAACTGGAAGCCAAGGTGTGCGAATTGTTACCAGCGTTGATGTTATCGCGAATTGATGGCAAATCGCCGGTCGAATATCTCACCGAGGAAAACCGTCAGGTAGTGCGTAAACTATCGTTGAAACGACTGCAAACGCCGTGCATTTCCTTAGAGCGTCTTATGACATCAATTGCATACCAACTGGAGAACGATAGGTAGTGGCAGTAATAAAACAAGTTAAGGGTAGAAGAGTTTGGGACTCACGTGGCAATCCAACTGTTGAGACCCAGGTCGAATTGGATAATGGTGTCAGAGGAACCGCTATTGCGCCGGCGGGAGCATCCAGGGGTATGCGGGAAGCGATCGATTTGCGAGATGGTGGTAAGTCGCTACGAGGGATGAACGTGCGATCTGCTCTGGATTCCATCAATCAGGTGATTGCTCCAGCCATTATCGGTGGTGATGTCACGGATCAGCTTGGTATTGATCAACAGATACTTTCTCTCGACCCGTCTCCTCTAAAACAAACACTGGGTGGAAATGCGGCCGTTGCTACTTCTTTGGCAGTGGCTCATGCTGCGGCAAAGAGTGTAAATAAGCCCCTTTGGCGATACATTGCCGATCAGTATGACTATACACCTCGTATTCCCTTGCCGGAGATTCAAATATTTGGTGGTGGTGCTCATGCTGCGCAGCGGGTAGATATTCAGGATTTTATGATTATGGTACCAGGGGCGAGCAGCTTTGATGAAGTCATGGAAGTAACCAATGAAATCTACTTTGCTGCGGGTGATATTATGAGGCAGCGAGGCCATTTGGCAGGAGTCGCAGACGAGGGCGGGTGGTGGCCGGTGTTCAAAAGTAATGAAGAAGCGCTTGAAACATTGGTGGCTGCAATAGAAAAAGCTGTCGAGAAACCCGGGGAGCGCGTGACTATTTCATTAGATATTGCGGCATCTGAGTTCAGCGAAAAGGGGCGTTATCGATTGGCGCTCGAAGATCGTGATATGGATAGCGCTGATTTTATTGACCTTCTGGGACGTTGGTTGGAGGACTATCCAATCGCCTCCATTGAAGATCCTCTCGCTGAGGATGATGTGGAAGGGATGGTGGAGTTTACTCGGCGCTTT
>JAALKB010000155.1 GCA_011088265.1 Gammaproteobacteria bacterium | reverse complement strand
CGGAAACCGTTGACAAAGAGCAACTACTTTCTGCTTTACGGATGCAATAACCGATTCATCACCGATATTTTCCAGCACGTCACAAATCCACCCTGTCAATTCCCTGGTTTCCTCAACACCGAATCCCCGGCTAGTCATTGCAGGAGTACCGATACGCAATCCACTGGTAACAAAAGGCGATCGAGGATCGTTTGGAACCGAGTTTTTATTGACGGTGATATTCGCGCGGCCCAATGCTGCATCTGCATCTTTTCCTGTTACATCCTTGTCGATCAAATCCAAAAGAAAAAGATGATTATCTGTCCCACCGGATACAATTTTGTATCCGCGGCTTTGGAAAACCTCTACCATCGCTTTAGCATTGTCCAAAACCTGCTGCTGATAATCTTTAAAAGAAGGCTCCATTGCCTCTTTAAACGCAACCGCCTTACCCGCAATAACGTGCATTAAAGGCCCCCCTTGAGTACCAGGAAAAACCCGGGAATTCAATTTCTTCGTGATACTTTCGTTTTCCTTCGCAAGAATCATACCGCCACGAGGTCCTCTCAGGGTTTTATGAGTAGTTGTCGTACACACATCTGCGATGGGAACAGGGTTAGGGTAATGGCCTGTGGCAACCAAACCGGCTACGTGAGCCATATCAACAAAAAGATAAGCTCCAACACTGTCAGCTATATCCCTGAAACGTTGCCAATCCATGATACGGGAATAGGCGGAGAAACCAGCGATAATCATTTTTGGGCTATGTTCCTTTGCCAGCCTTTCAACTTCGTCATAATCCACTTCACCGGTCTCTTCATTTAGACCATATTGGATAGCGTTATAGACTTTGCCCGAAAAACTAACACTCGCTCCGTGGGTCAAATGGCCACCGTGAGCCAGGCTCATGCCCAAAATAGTGTCACCTGGCTCAACTAACGCCATAAAAACCGCAAGGTTTGCAGATGAGCCTGAATGAGGTTGTACATTTGCATAAGCTGCTCCGAAAAGTGCTTTCCCTCGTTCAATTGCGAGTTGCTCTGCAATATCCACATACTCACAACCACCATAATATCGTTTACCCGGATATCCTTCTGCGTATTTATTCGTCAATACAGAACCCTGCATTGCCAAAACCCTGGGACTGGTAAAGTTTTCAGAAGCAATGAGTTCAATATGCTCCTCCTGTCGGTTTTCCTCCTTGATAATTGCATCCCACAATTCCGGATCGAAATCAGCAGTAGTTTCGTTTTTCTTGAACATTCAGGGCTCCAAATAATAGATAAGATTTTTACAGCGCAATTGTAGTAAATACCGCCGGTGTTTTGCACATCAATTTTACTTACTGGTAGCATAGTATTTGCTATGCGCGACACTCCAGCCACATAATATTTGGTAACGCATGGATACAGCAACCAGAATACAACTACCAGGGTAGACGACTAGAAAACAGTTTTTGTTTCTCTGGGAGCTGAACAAGCTTGAACAGATGGAGCTAGGATAGACACTTCCATCACTCTACTCATACATCCCTTGTCTAACCTCCGATTGCTCTCCCCACTCTCTTTGCAGTATAGGGAAGTCATATTCATCACTCTCAATTGTTTCAAGAAAAGACTGTTCCATCCAACCGGCTACCCACTCAGGCATTAGCACTTTTACCCAGTCGCCTGATTGGTCCAGCAGTGTTGCGTGAAAACCGCTGTGGAGGATTGCCAGAACGGGATTACCTACGCTATCGTCTGGAGCCAATCTCAACCTTGCCCGACGGGATAAAACAACCCCCTCTCCATTGTCGAGAATGAAATCTTCTGACTTGCCCCATGCAGGCATCCCTCCGGGGATACGGACCTTAACCCAATGCTCACTAACACCTAGCACATCCACCAATGACTCCTTTTTGATATAAGCAACCGGTATTCCGCTATTGTGAGGGATATGAACCACTGGGGCGTCATCCGTATTAATTCGATACATCTGTGTCTTCAGATTGGAAAAAGATGCAACTTCATTACCTCTTTCCACAGAAGATTTGAGCACTTCCTGGAAGGAAGATCGTTCTAACTCACTGTCGCTGGTGCTTTTTGAGTTTTCATTCCCAGAGGAATGTTCGCCGCCGGGGTCAAGTCCAGCGCTTGCGACAACGTTCTCACCCTCGGGCACAGCTTCACTATCGATAGCGCTCTCTCTCCCCAGAGGCAATGGTTCCGCTAACTGAATGGGGTTGGAGTAGTAAACTATCCTGCTCCACCACATTTTGGTTTTCTTGAACAAAATCAGACGAGGCTCCTCCGGGTAATACCAGGGTGTTGTCTGGATTATCGCCGGGGATATAAGTAGAATCGCCTGTCCCTTCTGATTCAATTGTCGAACCCAGAATAGGAATGAGCTTGTTAAACCCCGTTTTAAAATAATCACCTAGTTGGTTTTTTAAAGAAGTGATAGATTTTGATACTGTTCCAACGGACACCGATGAATCATTATGTTCTCCATCCCACTTCCCTCCGGACAAACTGGAAACGATTTCGTTCTTGCGCTACAATCGTTGAGCCTGCCAGATTGAACCGACCCTGGAAATTGGAGCAGATACCCTTTTAACAAATTCGCTTTCAAGCCAAACGGGAACTAATTCTGGAATCAACACCTGATACCAATCATCCTTTTTATCAATAAAAAGGAGTTTTGTGCCATAAGATAACTTCCCAAACTGACTTTCCCCTGAATCGTCATTTGATTTAGCATAAATCACTGCTGGATTAGCTGTGACCTCCAGGAAACTGTTCACAAGTTCTCCCGCCGAGGCCCGCACCCAGGCCGGAATTCCGCCCGGGACCTGGACAGATAACCAGCTCCCTTGCTTATCGACCACTCGTAATAGCATATTCGGCGCAACCTCTCCAATCACAAAAGCGCTATGGTTTCCCGCAGAGTAGAGGGTAGTCTGATTTTCTTTTACCAGAACATAGTCTTTAAGATTGATCGTACCGGAGTCGGTTTCGACCCGATACACATCCTTGTCTACCTCATCATCTGCCCCATTCGCATCCAAAGTGTTTGCTGGCTGAGTATTAGGAGTATTTGAAGCTTCTAGCTCTTCCTTGATATACAACCCTCCATCATAGTCCTTTAATCCTTTTACCTTGACATCCAGCGACCTGACTTCGAGCCCCTGTTTCGACGTCAGTATTTTTCTCTGCCCCTTCATCTCCCTGGCAAGATTTTCTTCCGCAACTCTCAAACGTTCCTGTTCAGCATGATCCAAAGAAGCAAATACTTCAGCATGTTCTTCAAGAAATTTTTGAGAAGCGCCCTCCCCTGACCTGGCCGCTTTAGAGATCCAGTAATGAGCCTGCTCAAGGCTCTGCTCAATTGCTAACCCATAAAATAACGCTTTGCCATAGTTATATTGGGCAAGAATTGAGCCATTTTCTGCTGATTTTTTCCACCAGCCTACTCCCGTTTTTACTTTCGCAAGATCCTGCTGCTTTTCCAACAGGAGATGCCCAAGATTGTATTGGGCCTGGGCATGTCCTGCTTCTGCAGCTCTACGAAACCAGAAAATGGATTTTTGTCTATCTTTTTCAACCCCCTTTCCCTCGTAATACAAAATTCCCATATTAAATTGGGCTTCTACGGAGCCTGCATTCGCCTCGGTTTTCCAAATTTCTGCGGCTTTCTCATAGTTACCATTGGCATAATATTCTGTTCCAATACGATAGGCATCCTGCTGAGCCAACGAAACAGAAGAAAGAGCAAAGAAAACAGCCAATAGTAGGCCAGATTTCTTCTTACCTATCATAGCTTTCACCTTTCCAACACTGGGATTGTTACCTGCTTGAAAAGGAGACATGAAGGTCCCCATAGTGGTATTTCAGCCCTCAAACGATCCAGCGAACTCGGAGAAATGCTGTTGCGTAATGGCCGTTCTAATCCTTTTCATTAGAGACTGGTAATAGTGGATATTATGTAAAGAGCATAACCTTGCGCCCAGAATTTCATTCTTATGATAAAGGTGTCGAAGATAAGATCTTGAATAGTTCATACATGTATAACAGTCACACTTCCCATCAAGTGGGTTGGTATCCAGCCGATGCACCGCATTTCGAATTTTTACCACACCGTCATGAGTGAATAACCATCCATTTCGTGCGTTACGGGTCGGCATGACACAATCAAACATATCCACCCCCTGAGATACTCCGTGAACAAGATCTTTAGGCGTTCCAACACCCATTAGATATCGAGGCTTATTATCAGGCATAGTGTGTGCAAGGTGTTTTAGAATGCGAGACATGTCTTCTTTGGGCTCCCCTACGGATAAACCACCAATAGCATACCCCTCAAAACCGATGTCTTCCAGAATTTTTAAAGACTCCGAACGCAAGTCTTCATACATTCCTCCTTGAATAATGCCAAACAAGGTGCCGCTTCCGCGATAACTTTCATTGCATCTTCTCGCCCATCTTCCAGACAATTCCATAGACGTTTTTGCCTCCTCATGAGTCGCTGGGTACTTTGTGCACTCGTCAAAAGCCATCACTATATCTGAACCCAGGGTTGCCTGAATGTCCATGGACTCTTCGGGTCCCATGAAGATGTAGCTCCCGTCCCTCTGGGAGACCTGAAGGTAACACCTGCCTCTTTGATTTTCCTAAGTTTAGCCAGACTCCATACCTGAAAACCTCCTGAGTCTGTAAGAATGGGTTTTCGCCAGTTCATAAAATTATGTAGTCCTCCATGAGCCTCTATGACCTCCATAGCGGGTTGCAACATTAGGTGGAATGTATTACCCAGAAGGATTTGGGAGCCGGTGCTCTCAACTTCCTCGGGTGTCAATGACTTTACGGTGGCACTGGTGCCAACAGGCATAAAGGCAGGAGTATCAATGTCTCCCCGCTCAAAATTGATGGTTCCACAACGAGCCTTGTGATCAGTGGAATGGATGGTAAACTTCATGACGACCTCTGGAGATACATAGCATCACCATAGCTAAAAAAACGAAATTGCTTTGAGATTGCGAATCGATAAGCCGTCATCACTTTTTCATAGCCCGCAAATGCCGAAACCATCATCATTAGTGTTGACTTTGGCAAGTGGAAATTAGTCAATAATGCATCCGCCACCTTAAATCGGAATCCAGGATAGATAAATAGATCAGAATCTCCGCAGTAAGGACTCAGTTTCATACTTTGCGATCCCGGGTTGTCGGAGTCTGACATAAGAGCGGCGGTCTCTAATGCCCTTATGACGGTAGTGCCCACCGCGATCACTTTCCCGCCGTTTTCCCTGGTTTGGGAAATCGAATCGCAAACCTGCGGGCTAACTTCGATGTGCTCTTTATGCATAATGTGATTGTGAATATTTTCCACCTTAACAGGCTGAAAGGTCCCAGCACCCACATGCAACGTAACGGATGCCCAGTTAACACCCTTGTCCGTTAATCGAGTAATCAGATTCTGATCAAAGTGCAAACCTGCTGTGGGTGCTGCAACGGCCCCTGGTTTTTTCGAATAGACTGTCTGGTAACGTTCCTGGTCTGATTCTTCAGACGCCCGCTTGATATATGGGGGAATGGGCATTACTCCATTCTCTTGAAACATTGTCTCTACTCTTTCATGAAACCTTAGAGTAAAAAATTGATTCTGTTTGTCAACCACTCTGGCGTCGCACACTTTAGCGTCACATTGGTTAAAAGTCAGAATCTGACCAACCTTTACCGGTTTATTAGAGCCGAGCATCACGAGGGCAGTATGCTCATCGAGAATTCGCTCAAGCATTATCTCTACTTTTCCACCCGTCAGTTTTCTGGCAAATAGTCTCGCGGGAATAACACGGGTGTTGTTTACAATCAAAAGATCTCCAGCAGAACAGAGTTGATCCAGTTGATTAAATCTCCATTCCTCTAGATCGTTGTTAGATGAAGAGACCGCAAGCAATCGACTAGCCGTTCTTTCTGGTAGCGGATATTGGGCTATTAAATTTTCGGGTAAGTCGTAGTCGAATTGGTTTAGATCCATAACTGTCTCAAAGTATCTTCTCAGCCCGGATTCTATTCAATTTAACAACAGGCGGAAACGTTTTAGTAAGTTCATTCATCTTTGAATGGGGTTTTAAAATAAATTTTTGCTCCCGGATATTGCATCCTGATCTAAAACCCTATATCTTTGCCGTCCCATGCCGGGGTGGCGAAATTGGTAGACGCGTCAGATTCAAAATTCTCAAGCGATTTTGTATCCCAGAGGGAAATAGTTACAATCTAAGCAGTGCCAGAGTGGTGAAATTGGTAGACACAGGAGATTCAAAATCTCCCGCCAGCAATGGTGTGCCGGTTCGAGTCCGGCCTCTGGTACCATCCTCCTTTCCTTTTTAAACCCAACGGATTATTTCCTGCCCCAAACCATAGATTTGGTCTTGGGATGCATCTGGGATACAAACTGAAGAACCTCCCTCAACTTTGAGTAATCACTCTTCAACAGCAATGTTGAAATACTCCGAACGCTTCCCAGGCAAGCCGTCTTTGCGGAATCGCGTCCCCCAGACACTAAATACGACCTGCTTCTCGTAAACATGAATACTCATACCTTCAACTTTCAGTCGCAGTACCCTTGCCAGATTCAATCAGCACAATATCCCCGCTCTGTATGCCCAACACATCCTGACATAGCTCCACGGTCTCCGATTCGAGCTGCTCTCCCCATTGATCCAGGTCTGACTCCAAACTGCGCCAGGCTTGCCGAGCAGTCATAAATGGCCCCTCCTCCCCTGGAGATAAAATCAGCCTATCAATCAGCGCAAGCCGATCGTTCGGCACAGCCCCATCCAAATCATAAGCTGCATCTACCACTCCATGATATATCGCCTGCGCCTCCTTTAACGCCTGCAGCCGTTCCGCATAGGGTTTTATCCCAGATCGAGAAATTTTTCCCGGTAGCCGCTGTTCATTCGCTGGTACCAATTCAATCGGGCAAATATCCCTCAAAGATAATCGAGCAGTCTCAAATTGATCCCGAGACCAGGAATTATGCAATTCAGCCCTGACCCAGACTTCGTTAGATGAAACGCAAAGCTCAGTCTTTGCCCTCAAATACGCTCCAGGAGAGTAAATCTGATTGACAGACCACGCATGCTCCAAGGCAGACATATCGGCGGCTATATAGGAACAGCCATTCTCCCTGGACAAGCGAGAAAGGTGCGCAATTCTCCCCAGGAAGTCCTCTGTCGCCCGAACTGACACTGTGGGGCCATCTGAGTATGAGTAACGATCATCCGACTGACGGCGAAAAACCAGTAGCTGATCCTTTGCATGAGGCAGTAATTTGGCAACGAAATTACTCAGGCTGCTGATCGCCCCATGTCTGCTTGAAGCTGTATTCCTGTCCGCTACCCACTTTTCGTAGCGAGTCTGCAGAACGATCAAAATCTGAGCAGCGAGCTCTGGTTGGATAGCCCGAATTCCATCATAGGCCAACTCGCATTCCCCGGCATCAACTCCAGTAGTGACCAATTCATCTAAAGCAAATTTGAGGAACTCTCGCTGCAACTTGGTAAGCCGTATCAGCGTATTGGAGGTGATCTGCTTCTTATACTTCTTTTCCAATTCCTCGCGGTAGGCTTTCAGCGGCGGCGGCCTAGGCTTTCTGCCAGCCGCTATCTTAGCCCAATAACCTCTTGGTGGTTTTGGTACCTGCAGCTTCCTACACAATTTTCCCAATGCCACATCTGAAATTCCCAGCTCGCGTGCAACTTCAGTGGCTGGGCGCTCCCAGACCAAAGCGAACAATTCCTCACGAGACGTGCTGGTTTCTTTCATTTTTGGAACCGCTGGCCCCCTATTGCTTCAGTCACCTATCCACAAGTCCTTGTTTGATGTGTCTATCGATAACATTCATGCTGTTCGTATCGAAAACTACAATTCTTGCACGTTAACCACTCCATTTACTTTCTTCGACTGCTCAACAACCCGTGAATGATGCGTAAACAGAATGACTTGCGTCTTCTTGGCCAGATCAGCCAGTGAACTCAATGCTGCTTGTGAACGGGCATCATCAAAGTCCACAAGTATGTCATCGACAATGAAAGGCATAGGTTCGGACGATTGCATGTATTTTTCGAGTGAGGCTAGACGTAACGCCAAATAGAGCTGATCTCGCGTACCAGAGCTCATACCATCGACAGTCACGCGTTTACCATCTGGACGAATACCAACAAGAATGGGTTCATCACTATCATTAAAGTCCGTCATGAGGCCCTCGAACGACCCTAGAGTTAGTTCAGAGAAATGTTCACTGGCGCGCTTGAGCAGTGGCCCTTGGTTTTCCTGACGATAACGCTCAATCTGGTCGCGTAATATCCTGCCAGCCAATTTAACCTGAATATAACGCTCAGCATCTGATCGGATGCTTGTAAGTATGGCTTGGGCCTGATCAGCGAGCACCGCCGCATGATCACTGCCATCCATAAGCTCCAGTTCCTTTTCTTCGCGCCCCTTAGCCTCTGCTAGTCCTGTACGCTTGGGTTCGAGTTCGTCATCGATCTCAGTTTCAAACTCTGTGATGCGACCAGGCAAACTATCCGGATCGACTCCCGCCGCTTGTGCCTCCAACTCCTCGATGGTACTACCTTCGCCTGCCTCTAGGATCTCCTGTTCTATCGTATCAATTGCCGCCTTGATTCTAAGATAACCAGCTGAGCGGCGTTCCACCATCTCAAGTTGATCGCGAGCATCGCATTTTGCTTCAGCGCATAATGCATCCAATCGTTCCATCATTGTGTTGATGACCGCATTCGACTCCTGTAATTCCTGTGTTGCCTGTTCGACCTGTTCTTCAATCTGTTGCCGTTTTGTCTGTTTCGATCGGTTTTCTGATAATAGTGTGTTAAGTCGAACGACGGCATCATCCGCTGGCAGATCACCAAGATCCGGGGCAATTGCGGCAATCATAGCTGCTGCCTCGGTACGGAATACTGAGGCGTCTTCGTCTATAGTGTCGATACGTATACGCAGTTTCTCCGCTTCACCCAGTTTTGAGAACAGCGTTCTGACATTTTCGACGAAATCATCAACCTCCGAAGGTAATGTCTCGTTTCGCAAACCAACACTCTGCATCTGCTCAGACCATTGCGTCTTCCATGCTTCAAGCGCTTCTGCTGCCAATCGATACTCTTCTCGCAACGTTTCCATATCGTCTTCCCGATCCTTAACTTCCTTGCTTAAGGAATCCTGTGTGCGTTTGGCCTCATCAAGTTCACTTGCTAACGCCTCACATTCCAGAAGAACAATTTCTAGTGCCTCCGAAGTCGAAGCCTCTCTTTTCAGCCCGACCAGTTGTTCATTAAGCCTCTGGATGTGCGTGCTACGGTTCTGCTCTAGCTCGGCCTCTTTTTGACGCAATATCTCTAGTTGCCCCACCTGATCACGAAGTTTGTCAAAAGCATCAAGCCAGGCTCGCATCTCTCGAGGGCTACGAGGAATAATCTGGCAAGGAGCCCATATTTCCTGCCAATCAGCTTCCAATTGGGCTTTTTCTGCGTGAACTGCTTTAAGCTGCTCGGATGTCTTCTCGGCTTGCTGCTGCACAGCCTCCTGTCTGGCCTGAAGGCTTGCCAATTTATGTACCCGGTCTGCTTCACGGCGCA
>JAALKB010000154.1 GCA_011088265.1 Gammaproteobacteria bacterium | reverse complement strand
CTATCTATTCTATCGCCTGTTCTGGCACATGTTGTACCGGGACGGTTCGTTAGCAATGACCCGTTTACCCCAAACATTAAAACAAATAGTGAAATTCTTTTTTGGTAGGGATGGCGTGAATTGGCATATTTATAAATTCACCATGGATTATTACAAACCGGGGTTTCATCCCGATAACCTTGACAATGATAGGTTGTTAGAAACCTGGCTTGAGAGAAATCATGAACGACTAGATATACTCGATACCAGACAGGTATCATAAAAAATATCTGTAAAAGCCGCGAATGCCCATCCCTGGTGAAAAATCGTCAACCTCTGCAATCTGTACAATAGCCTCGCAATTACTTGTGCCTGACTTCGATCATTTTTGGGTCCAATTTGCCTCGCTCGGACTTATACAGAGGCTCGCAAAACCCCATCGCCTGTTTCATAAGGATTTTGCTTCTGATAACTCGACCTAAAACCAGAGGCGGTTTTCGAAGCCAGAAAAGCACTAATGTAACAATAGGGCTACCTGATCGTTATCCTGTTTAATTCGTTGCAGCGGAAAATGAACACTAAACCGGCTGCCCTTCCCTACCTTACTGTTGATGATCAGTGTTGCATCATGGCGCATGGCAATGTGGTTTACAATCGCGAGCCCGAGTCCGGTTCCTCCGGTTTCTTTCGATCTCGCCGGATCAGTGCGATAGAAGCGTTCAGTAATGCGAGGGATTTCCTCAGCTTCAATGCCAATTCCCGTATCGATCACTGACAATGTTCCTCCGGTTAAGTCAATCTCCCATTCCACTGTGATCTTTCCATTGTTTGGAGTATATCGCACGGCATTTGATAATAAATTCATAATAAGACTCTCAATTTCCTGTTCATTGCCGTAAAGATATCCGGGCTCAATTTGAATATCGAATGTGTGGGACTTTAATGTATTAATCATTTTTGCGCTTTCGCAATGGTCATGAAGTGTCGCTGCGATGTCAAAATAGGCATGGTCGGACGAAAGATCCGTTTCCTCCAGGCGAGAGAGCATCATCATATCATCCACGATCTGCTTCATCCGCTGGGTTTGCAAATACATTTGATTAATCGCAGGTAACCAGTTTTCATCAATAGTTTGTCCATTGTCCTGTTGCATCATTTCGAGATATCCTTTCAGCAGGCTAATGGGTGTCCTCAGTTCATGGGAGGCGTTAGAGACGAAATCCCTTCTAACCTGCTCCAGCTGCTTTATGTGGGTAATATCCCGAGCTTGCAACAGACACCGACCATCCCGATAGGGCACAATTCTGATTCGCAGACTAATTGATTCTTCTCCGGGAGCCTGACAGTCGAAAAAGCTATTGTATTTTCGTTCACGGATATGCCGTGAAAGTGCCTCATCTAAAATAAAGTCGAGAAATGCCTGACCTTCAACCGGATGGACGTTGATATTGAACCAACGAAGTGCGGTACTGTTTCCCCATTCGATTGCAAAATTTTCCCCCAGGACGATGACAGCATCTGGCAGAGCTGAAATGCTTTCGTGCAAATCCCGGGCGAAATCATCAGATATACCCGATACCCCGTTTTGATCAGGTTTAAGGATTTCATTTTTTGTAAGATCTTTTGAGGTTTTCCAGGACTGCCTAATAAGTAAAGCAATCAGCACAACGACTAGAACAGATAGCGCAACGATCAGAATCAGTAACAAATTGAAAGCGTTTATCATTAGCTCACTGGTCAGATATCTGCATTTAATCGGTAACCAACCCCGCGAATGGTGATTATCAGCTCTCCATATCCATATTGTTCGAGACTAGAACGAAGTCGACGGATATAAACATCCACCGTACGTTCATCAACATAAGTATCCTTACCCCAGATCTGATCCAGTAACTGGGCCCGTTCATAGACTCGATTCGGCTGCCTGAGAAACAAATAGAGTAATTCAAATTCTTTTCGCGCAATGGTGACTACCTGATTAGCAATTTTTAGTCTGCGGCTGACAGGGTCGATGGAAATATCCCGATATTCAAACTCTGCTCCACCATGCTGGGGCCGTGTCCTCCTGAGGGAGGAGCGAATTCTTGCGAGCAATTCGTTATTGGAAAAAGGCTTTGTTATGTAATCGTCTGCGCCACAGTCAAGTCCGCGAACCTTATCCTCTTCCTCACTTTTTGCCGTCAGCATAATCAATCCGATATCAGCGGTAAGTGGGTGTGATTTCAGCTTACGGGCATATTCAATGCCACTAATGCCTGGCAACATCCAATCCAGAACAATAACGTCTGGAATTCTGGATGAAATATGAGCTTGCGCCTGTTTAACCGTGGTGGCCTGTAAAACGGCATAGCCGTGGCGCTCCAGAAGAAACCGGAGCATCTCATTCAATGCATTATCGTCTTCAACAACTAAAATTGTATTTTTTGCCATGGAGCAGATTAAAATATAGTTTTATGACAGATAGATGACACTATGTTGATTTCGTACTATTGATTTCATATTACCCCTGGTACTAACCTGACACGGTCCGGTTTGACGGAATCGGTAAATACTAACACTTCAGTGATCTCTCTTCGGTGTCCCTGACATTAATTTGTCTTCTAACCCCCCAGGATATTAACTGGAACAATAATCAATGCCCACTGCGCTAACTCTTCACTACGACTCATACACCCAATATGCCCAGCCGGCTCAACATGCTCCGCTGGATTCCGAGAGTCAATCTAACGGCCCTTTAATCATCCTCCATGGACTTTTCGGTTCAAGCAGTAATTGGCGATCCATCGCCCGTAGACTATCGTCGAATCGAACAGTGATCTGTCTGGATCTGAGGAACCACGGTCAGTCGCCCTGGAGTGATGAAATGGATTACGAATCCATGGCATTGGATGTTGCGCATTTAATACAACAACATCAGTTGCGGAATCCGATTCTACTCGGACACAGTATGGGGGGGGGGAAATTGCAATGACGGTACTACTAAATGAACTGGCTCCAATAAAGAAGGCAATTATTGTAGACATCGCCCCCATGCCTTATTCCCATGATCATTTCGAGCTATTGGGCGCAATGAAATCTGTTCCGATTCAAACTGCAAAAAGCCGCAATGAAGTGGATCAATTATTATCAGCTCGAATTGAGGACACTGCACTTCGTACATTTTTGATTCAAAATGCTGTTCGCGATGAAAATGGATATCGATGGCGAATTAATATTGAAAGCATTCAGCAGAATATGAACAAGCTACTTGGCTTTGACGTACAGCGTCGGAAGTCCACGGTCCCAACTCTATTTTTAGGAGGAGCTAAATCTGATTATCTTCTACCGGAATACCACAGTAACATCCGTTCCGCCTTTCCTGGGGCCGGAATTGAAATGATCGCGAACGCAGGACATTGGCTACATGCAGAAAGACCATCGGAACTATTGAGATGCGTCACCAGATTTCTCGACAGCGAATAACTGGTGAATCATTGGAACAGAATCTGAGCATCACAATCTGACTCACTCAGTCCTGGCTACAGGCTCCCGAATTATTTAAATCAGGGTAAGAATTATATGAAATTGCGCCCAGGGCGAAATCAGCCCTGACGCAGAATTGAGTTGAGAGACTGCTAATTTTCCCGGTTCTCATCAAGGAACTGTCGAATCTGGACTAACACTTCCAGGGCCTCCTGGACTGCTTCAAGATCGAGCTTGTCTCTCAAAAACTTAAAATTATCGGCGAGTTCCATAATGGCGAGGTTTCGATTCTCCTTTCCACTATTCGTCAGATAGACCAGCTTCCCTCTCCCATCCCTGGGGTTTGGAATAATTTCTATCATTTTCTTTTGAGCCAATGGTGTCAATGTGTGGGTCATTGCAGGTTTTGTAACCTGGAATGCATTGGCCAGGGCCAGCGGTGACTTGCCGTCGCCTAGCCTAATCAGATGATTGAGCACAGAAAACTGCATTATCCTCAATCCAGCGGGCAACGCCCGATTAAATCTCGTCACCGCGAGTTGATTAATAATTCCCACTTCGTTAAGAAAGGAAAACAGAATTTCGTTTTCTTTTTGATTCAAAGTCTAGACTGATTTTATTTTGTGATCGATGGACCAACGTGGAGTCGGAGGAGTAAGGGGAGCATAGCCCAATCGACCCAACATTTGCACTGTTCCCCCACTCGGAGCCAGCGTTTTGTGGATAAGTTGATATAGGTCGCTCATTTCCGGGTATTCCTGCAGAGCCTGGCTTATTGGGTGAATTCCTATACCCGCTTCAGTGGCCGCCAGATTGGTCCGCACCCAGGAGCGTCCTGCATTAATTTGATCCTCACGCTGGTTTTCATTTGTCACCAGCCAAATATATCCCTGGGATGAGAACAGCATCTCCCGGTACATATCCAACCCTTGCTTATACGCGGTAGAGCCGACTTCTCCAATGTTCTCCCTGGTGAGCATCCCAAAAAACATCAGGGTTTCAAGAAATGCACCACCAAGGTCGATGCCGTCAGGGTTAGCGTTAATTTCAGCTTTGCCAAATCGCATCACATCAATGCTTTCTTTGAAGGTTCGCGGAGTCTGTATTTCAATTTTATAAGCCTGCCAGCTGATCTCCCTTAATGCCTCAAGTTCCCGAGGTACATTAGTAGAATTAACAAAGACTCCTTCAAGTGTCGCTTTTTCGAGATGATCCAGCACACTGCTCTCTACCGGCCTATTTAGATCAAAAGGCTCCTTTAAGCTACGTCGATCTAAAACGGATCGAAACAAGGGTTCTGCTGCGACAGTATTGGATTTTCTGAGGTTAACGATTGCAATGGGTTCATCACCAAGGGATTGTGGGCTCTGGCCCTCAGGAAACAAAAGAGGTTCAGCTAAATACCCTTCCTCGGCGGCGGCCTGGATAAGTAGCTCCAAAAAGCAACCAAGACCAATGGTAATCTGACGGTTAAACGGATCTGTATGGGGGAGCAAACGTGTTTTGTCTATATAAAGCCCGATCTCATTTTCCCGGGAAAGATCCACCATCCAGGGTTGTTGATTATGTGGATTTGGAGCAAGAATAGCGTAAGACAAAAAGCGTTTTCGCATGTCGCTATAAGAAGCCCCTGGGTTATTCCAGGGACGGATTGCTTCTTTTGGCGTACGAGTCAACGTAAAACCCGCTGCACCGGCTCCTGCGGCGACAACGATTCCACCGCCGATTAAAGAAATAAATTTTCGTCGTGAGGTCATAGGGATAATAATTTAGTTAAGATTTAAACTATTATAGTTAAAATCTTAACTATTTCAAGAGATGAGACTTCAAAACCCGAATCCCCCTGCCCCCTTTATCTTGATCAGTATTCCGATAGATCATTTGATGCCAGAAATAAAAGTAGTACTCCCTTGAGCCATCCCCTGGGTGAGACATATGGATCCGGGTGTTGCCATTGATGTGGCACCGCAGCCCGGATCGAATGGCCCAACCATTTTATTCCCCCTATTCCCGGTTTAAGGCATAAAAACCGAAGTTGGTCGCAAAACCATGGCGATAGTTGTGGACGGAATCTATATTCACTACTAATGATTCACATTCGATGATTTAGGCGTATTTATTCTTAGGAGACACAAAATGTTAAAACGTTCAAACAAATTAGTGGTCATTAGCATGGCCTTTCTAGGGGCATCCCTTGGAGTACCGTCTGCCTTCCCAGGAGAATTGTGCTTTGAAATCCACGAAATTAAACCCAGGGAAGGCATAGTGATGGTCTCCATCGTTAACACAGAAACCGCCTTCGAAGAAGGCGGCCCCAACATCGCTTCCCTGTTGCTGCCAACCCATGTAGAGTCGATATCTGCCTGTGTCGGCGACCTTGAGGAAGGAGCATATGGCATCCGTGTAATGCAGGATCTGGACGATGATGGGTCGATGGGAACGAATCTTGTGGGCATGCCCATTGAGCCGTGGGGTACATCGAATGATGCCAAAGGATCGTTCGGTCCTCCTTCATGGGACGATGCCAGGTTTCATCTGGATGCCCAGGGTGCAACTCAATCTATCACACTGAACCACTAAACCATTCGAGGATCCTGTGAGAGCATTGATGAAACGTCGGCAATTTTTACAGTTTGGTGCTGCTGGGTTGGGAGCAGCAATTTGTCCCCTTGGGGTCTCGTCTGGTAACGGTCTTTCATGGCAACAGTCATTTAACCAATCGCTTGGCACCCGTTCTGATTTGTTGGGCTTTAGGGGCATTCAGGAAGAGGAACTTAAAGACGATGATGTCCATGTCGAAGGAAAGATTCCAGGAGAACTGAATGGGGTGTTGTATCGAAATGGCCCTGCGAGACACGAGATCGGAGACTTTAGATATCGACACTGGTTTGATGGAGACGGAATGATCCAATCATTCCGTCTGCAAAATGGTAAAGTGGATCACCATGGAAGAATGATTCAAACCCGGAAATATCAGGAGGAGAAGGCGGCGGGACGAGCGCTCTATCCCGGCTTTGGTTCCCATCCCCCGGATGCTCAAAATGTAACCAGCGCCGATGAGCTAAGCACAGCTAACATTAGTGTACTGGTTCACCATGGGGAACTGCTGGCTCTATGGGAAGCCGGTTCAGCCCATGTTATTGACGAAAGAAGTCTCGAAACAAAAGGACTAAAACACTGGTCCGGTGAATCTCGGGGGCTTCCCTTTTCTGCCCATCCAAGGGTCGAACCTGACGGAACGTTATGGAATTTTGGCTATGCCAGCAGTTTTGGTGCTTTGATTCTATGGCATATCTCTGCGAATGGTCGACTGCTTCGCAATGGAGTCATCCCGTTGGAGCACATGGGAATGCCCCATGACTTTATTGTTACCAGCAAACACATCGTGATCATGCTCCCGCCGTTCCACTTCGAACCGGAATCCGGCGACAATTTTCTTGATGCCCATCATTGGAAACCGGAAAGACCCACCCAGCTATTAATTGTGGATAAGAATAATTTCGAAAACTATCAATATGCCGAGCTCCCCGCTCAATGGGTTTTTCACTTTGGAAATGGTTGGGAGGATCGGGATGGCATGATCCATTTTGATGCGCCCAGAGCTACCGACCCTGGCACAATGACCCATTTTTTTCGTAACATCATGGAAGGTAGAATGGATATTAGCCCCACAGACTCTATTCATCATGGGTATCGTATCAACACAAAAACTGGGAAAGTAGAAGAAGAAGCTCTTGTCGCGGATACTCTGATAACCGGATTTCCTGTGATTGACCATCGAATTAGTACTCGTCAGTATCGCCAGGTAATTTGCCTCGGCAGCAAGCGGACTTCGACTAGCGCTTCTGTGCTTTTTGATAGCGTAGTAAAACTAAATGTGGAATCCGGGAATTATGACATTTATACCTATCCTGATCATTTAATTCCAGAAGAACACTTGTTTGTTCCGGCTCCCGGCAGCAATCCGGAAGCCGAAGGCTGGATCATCGGCACCAGTCTGGACTATGTAGCAAAACAAACGAAATTGAGCGTTTTTCATGCAAATGCGTTAATGAATGGCCCCATTGCTGTGGCCACGTTGCCTTATGCAATTCCTTTTGGGCTACATGGCAAATTCCATCAGCACTGTGTTTGATATCATTCTAATTACTCCTTTTTATTTCACCGACAGATAAGAAAAAATGCGGAAATCGTTTCCACAAAACCTTTACTATGGCAGTTTTTTCATAACAGGGCTGTTTTGTTTACTGATAGCATTAGTTCTTCCACTATTTGGATCAGTTCAAACTTTTTCCGAAAATCTGGTCGTTTCCCTCTGTATTGGATATTCCATCAATATCTTTACTATCATGGGGCACGCTCTGGTGAAACAATATGTTCATTCATTACTCATTGGTATTTTCGGATTCGCCGCGGGAACCCCTACCGGATTGGCAATGGGGGGATGGATTCTGAAAACTAGTCCGGGTTACCTGTTTGCCAATGGGTCAACGGTCCTATTTATTAGTTTGTTTTTTGGCGCTTTGGGAGCAGCACTAATAAACGCTTTATGGTGTTTAATTGATATCAGGCGACAACTTCGTGATTCGGAGCTGAAACAGCTGCAACAGGAAAAGCTGCTATTGGAGAGCGAACTTAAGAGCTTGCAGGCCCAAATTGAACCACATTTCCTCTTTAATACCCTGGCTAATACCATTGACCTGGTAACCACCGCACCCAATCAGGCAGTCAGTATGCTGGAGAATCTGACTTCTTTACTGAGAGTGAGTTTGAAAAGAACCCGGGATGGCCAAACCACGTTGGGTGAAGAACTTAATATTTTGGAATCCTATCTTGCCATTCAGAAAATCAGGCTGGGGGATCGATTAGGTTATACCATCGAATGTGACGCGGCACTTCATTCACAAGAGCTCGCTCCTTTGCTATTACAACCCCTGGTCGAAAACGCGGTGATGCACGGAATTGAACCGAGTACGGAGGGCGGTGTGATTCAAATTAATATTTGTCGGAGGGATAACGTACAAAATAGTGAAGAATTGGAGATTTCCATTTCGAACACAGGCTCTCCCTTTCTGGGGTCTCAGTCTGGAAAACGCGGATATGGATTGGATAATGTGGAACAACGGCTATTGGCACTCTATGGTAGCCGTGCCAGATTGCAGATTCGACAAAAAATGGAACAACAATACCAAAATCAGAAAGGAACCATCGTTAGTATGTCTATCCCAATCATGGAAAATCAGGTTGGTTAGAAATACGGAAAGACATAACAACGAAAGAGGAAGTTAAGAATCAATGAATAAAGTGTCTCCCATGCCTACGGCTATCGTGGCAGATGATGAAATCCATATTTCTGAACATCTGATCAGGTTATTGAATAAAATGTGGCCAGAACTAACGGTGCTTGAAACTGCACAAACCGGCACCGGGGCGTTAGATCTCATCCAACATGCTGAACCGGATATTGCCATTTTGGACATTCGCATGCCGGGGCTTTCTGGATTGGATGTGGCCTGCCAATTGTCTCCCAGAACCCTTGTGGTGTTTGTCACCGCATTCGACGAGTACGCCACCCAGGCATTTGAAAATGAAGCAGTTGATTACTTACTCAAACCTGTAAATGAAGAACGACTGGCAACAACCATTCGGCGACTGAAGCAAAAGCTAGCGACTAAAACATACATTAGCCCAGAGGTTTTTGGCAAAATACTGGAGCAGACTCAGACGAAAGCTACGGAATATCTTCAATGGCTAAGAGTAGGTACCGGGGAGCTGGTAGAACTGATTGCCGTGAATAAAGTGGTATATGTCAAAGCCGGGGGTAAATACTGTTCCGTATTTACCGAAAACAAGGAACACTTAATTAGAATGTCTATCGCCGAGTTAGAAAACCGGCTCGACCCTCAGTGTTTCTGGCGCATTCACCGGGGAACGCTGGTTAACGTAAATGATATCGTCAGCGCCCGTCGGGGTTTGAGAGGAAGGTATCAACTGAGTTTGAGGCGTCGGCCAGAAAAACTGCAGGTAAGCACGAGCCACGCTCATTTATTTAAAACAATGTGATACCTGATATCGTACCTTTTCAACGTCAGTGAACTCAGTTTGGCTTCACGGGAGGTGTTCACATAGGGGTCAGCTTACAATACGTAATGGAATGGTTCTCGGGGCATTAACAGATAAACT
>JAALKB010000153.1 GCA_011088265.1 Gammaproteobacteria bacterium | reverse complement strand
GTGATGATGGAGCCTTACAAAGTAGCGAATCAGAAAAGAAATCAGATCAGTCCTGATCGTTTCTGTTCGACGTCCAGTTTGAATAAGGCCAGTTTGAATAAGGCCAGTTTGAATAAGGCTAGTCTGGATAAGGCTAGTATGGATAGACGCTAGCAAGAATAGATGAAGGGAACTCGGGTTTGAGTTGATGTCAGTGAGGGGGAGGGTGTCCCTACCTTCCAATTTGTTTTGCCGATAGTTGAGTGTGATATGAAAAAGACAGAGTCGATGAGCTTTTCCGAGAAGGACAAATGGGAGTTCTGGATAGATCGAGGGGGAACATTTACGGACATCGTTGCACGACAACCCAATGGCGAAGTGAAAACCCATAAGTTGCTATCGGAAAATCCCGATCACTACCAGGATGCAGCCATACAGGGCATTCGGGAGATTCTTGGCGTTGAACAGGGGCAAGCGTTGCCCAGTGAAAAAATTACAGCGGTAAAAATGGGTACTACGGTTGCCACCAATGCGTTACTGGAACGACAAGGAGAAAATACTTTACTGGCGACCACAAAAGGATTTCGGGATCAGCTCAGAATTGGGTATCAAACCCGACCAGACTTATTTGCACTTCATGTCGAACTGCCTGAAATGCTCTATTGCGATGTGCTTGAGGTTGAAGAGCGTATTGATGCCCAGGGCAATATCATTCTGAAGTTAGATGAATCTTCAACCCGGGAAGGTTTACAACGATATTTTGATCAGGGACTCAGGAGCATTGCCATCGTATTTATGCATGGTTATCGTTATCAGGAACACGAAGCCAGGGTTGCCTCCTGGGCACGGGAAACGGGTTTCACCCAGGTTTCCGTTAGTCATGAAGTAAGTCCGTTGATGAAGATGGTTTCCCGAGGAGATACCACCGTTGTGGACGCTTATCTATCGCCCATACTTCGTCGTTACGTGGATCAGGTTGTGAATGAGTTAGACGGGCTTGCGGACCATGGCGGTAAGCTCATGTTTATGCGCTCTAGCGGTGGGTTAACGGATGCCAATTTTTTTCAGGGAAAAGACGCTATTCTATCTGGCCCAGCGGGAGGCGTTGTGGGTATGGCCAGGGTGTCTGAGTCCGCAGGATTCAATAACGTCATTGGGTTCGACATGGGTGGCACGTCCACTGATGTCAGTCACTATAACGGTGAGTTTGAGAAGGCATTTGAAACTCACGTGGCAGGGGTTCGACTTCGGGCGCCAATGATGCTGATCCATACAGTGGCGGCTGGCGGTGGATCCGTACTTCATTTTGATGGGGCGAGGTATCGGGTTGGACCTGATTCCGCGGGTGCGTATCCTGGACCTGCCTGTTATCGCAACGGTGGTCCATTGGCCATTACTGACTGTAATGTGATGTTAGGTAAATTACAGCCGGACCTGTTTCCCCAGGTATTTGGAGGCTCGGGCAGTGAGCCGCTGGATCAGGAGACGGTAAAAGAAAAGTTTTCCGAATTGGCGAGAAGAATTGAAGTCGATACTGGGAACGTCCGTTCTCCAGAGGCCGTGGCAGCAGGGTTTTTGTCTATTGCCGTGGAAAATATGGCGAATGCCATAAAGAAGATCTCGGTGCAGCGGGGCTATGATGTTTCTGAGTATGCGCTATCCTGTTTCGGGGGAGCGGGCGGCCAGCATGCTTGTCTTGTGGCGGATGCGTTGGCCATGAAAACCATTCTGATTCATCCCTATGCCGGAGTGTTGTCTGCCTATGGTATGGGCCTGGCAGATACCGTGGTGGATCGTCAGCTTGCTTTAGAGCAGATGTTTGATGATAATTCATTAGCGCAACTTGCTGATCGCCTCGATGAATTGCAACAGGAAGGTGTTGAGGAACTGCGACTTCAGGGTGAAGATTGTTCCAATCTTTCCCACAAGCGTCTGCTTCATATTCGATATCAGGGATCAGATACTGCTTTGGTCGTACCTCATGGAGATTTCGACTCGGTTAAATCTCAGTTCGAATCCATTCATCAAATGAGATTTGGGTTTGTTTCACCGGAAAAAGATCTGATTGTCGAGTCTATCGAGGTCGAAGTTATCTCCAGTGCAAAATCTTCTAAGGTCCAGCACAGGACAAATTCCCAAGGCATGTTGGAAAGTAAACCCGAAGCCCACAAAGATTGTTTTATGGATGGGAAATGGTTGTCTACACCTTTTTATCATCGAGAATCCATGGTAGTGGATAAACCGGTTAATGGGCCTGCAGTGGTGCTGGATTCCACTGGAACCATCGTGGTTGAACCGGGGTGGAGGGGAGTGTTAACAGAGGATAACAATCTGGTTCTTGAGCGTTATCTTGAACGGAAAAATGCCAAAGCCGTGGGCACTGAAGTGGACCCGGTGATGCTGGAAATTTTTAATAATCTGTTTATGTCCATTGCTGAACAGATGGGCTCAGTGCTTGAGAACACTGCGGCCTCGGTTAATATCAAGGAAAGGCTGGATTTCTCCTGCGCCATTTTTGATCCTTCCGGCGCGTTAGTTGCCAATGCTCCCCATATGCCAGTGCACCTCGGTTCCATGGGGGAAAGTATCAAAACCGTTATCCGGGAGCGGTCAGGAGATATCTCCCCGGGCGATGCCTATATCCTGAATGCACCCTATAACGGCGGAACGCATTTACCTGACGTCACCATCATAAAACCGGTATTTACTGGGGATGGGGAATTACTTTTTTATGTCGCATCAAGAGGTCATCATGCGGATATCGGTGGCAAGACGCCAGGGTCTGCTCCCGCAGACTCTTCCAGTATCGAGGAAGAAGGAGTGGTTATCGATAACTTCAAGCTGGTGGAAAACGACCATTTCAGGGAAACGGAAATACGCGAACTGCTGTCATCAGGACAGTGGCCTGCGAGAAACCCGGACATGAATGTCGCCGATTTCAAGGCGCAGTTGGCAGCTTGTGAAAAAGGGGCCAGAGAATTGGTAAAAATGACGGACCACTATGGCGTAGCCACGGTCCACGCCTATATGTCCCATGTGCAGGACAATGCAGAAGAATCGGTTCGGCGGGTTCTGGGAGTGTTGGATGATGGTGAATATACCTACCAGATGGACGACGGTTCCAACATTTCAGTGTCGATAAAAGTTGACAGGGAAAACCGCCGGGCGGTGGTGGATTTTACGGGCACTAGCGATCAACACGCGGGAAACTTCAACGCACCCACAGCGGTGGTTCGGGCTGCGGTCCTGTATGTTTTTCGGTGTATGGTTGACGACAACATCCCTTTGAATGAGGGATGTTTAAAACCCATGGATATTATTATTCCAGAGAATTCCATGATCAGTCCGCAATATCCTGCCGCGGTGATTGCCGGGAATGTAGAAACTTCACAGTATCTGGTGGACACGTTATTTGGTGCCATCAATGCGGTGGCTGCTTCCCAGGGCACGATGAATAACTTTATCTGGGGAAATGACGTGCACCAGTATTATGAAACCATTTGCGGTGGTACCGGCGCGACCCGGAACAACAACGGAACGGATGCGGTGCATAGTCATATGACAAACTCTCGACTAACGGATCCCGAAGTATTAGAGTGGCGATTTCCTGTGATCCTTAATTCATTTGAGATTCGCAAAGGCTCCGGCGGAAGTGGTATGCATCAGGGGGGCGAAGGAGTGGTGCGTAGGATGGAATTTCGTGAGGAGATGATTGCCAACAGTATCTCGGGCCATCGCGTGATTCCACCATATGGCCTTAATGGCGGCGGGGATGGCGCTGTGGGGAATAATCGAGTGGAACATGCTGATGGTTCGGTTACCCAGATTAGTGGTACGGATCAGATTAGCCTTCGCATTGGGGATGTCTTTGTGATCGAGACTCCGGGAGGAGGAGGTTACGGCCGCTCCACTGAATAAGGATGTCGTGATGGGTAATAATGAATGTCCGGCGGAAAAGGGCTGTATTTCAGCGAAACCAGAAAATGAGAAATAAGTGACCAGGTAATGAACCTCACCAAAGACCGCTATGCCGTTGGGATTACCATGCTTGGTACATTTTGTTTCGTTGTTCAGGATTCAACGATCAAGTGGTTGACGGATGATGTGGCAATTCTTCAAATCGTTTTTTTGCGTAGCCTGTTCGCTTTGCTTTTTCTGGTTATGGGTGCTGTTGCGGTGCGGAATGCCCTGACTTTGAAGTCCGACCGGCCCTGGTTACTTTTCATTCGAACCCTGACCAATATCGCTTCCTGGTGTTGCTTTTTTACCGGATTGAAGTATTTGCCGCTGGCCACCGCGGCGACACTGTTTTTTTCTTTCCCCATTTACGTCACTGCATTATCCATTCCCTTTCTGGGTGAGAAAGTTGGGATACGACGTTGGTCTGCCATGTTGGTTGGATTCATGGGGGTATTATTGATGACCAGACCTGGTGCAGCTTTCCAATGGAGTGCCCTGCTAATGATTATGGCCGCATTTGGTTGGGCAACGGTGGTCATTCTCACCAGAATACTGGCCCAGCACTCTGATCATTCAAAAACTAGGGTTAATACTCCATCTTCCATGTTATTTCATACCCTGGTTGGGTTTTGCATTGTTACCGCTATTCCTCAGCCCTGGGTTTGGCAGCCGGTTAGTGCAGAGAGTTGGTGGTTGATCATTTTTGCTGCTTTGTTCGGCGTGGTTGCTCAACTTACTCTCGTTAAAGCATATTCCATGGCCAGTCCCTCGTTGATTGCGCCATTTGAATATTTGGGTCTGGTGTGGGCGGCAATATTCGGTTTCGTCATCTGGAACGATACCCCAGACAGCGTCATGATTGTTGGCGCTACGCTTATTATCGCCAGCAATATCTATATCGCCAGACGGGAAACCACAGTGCAAGACAGCGCCTAGCCCGGATCACATAAATTATTTATTAGAACAAAGCTATCAATAGTGTGAACACATAATGCGCGCTTTCCATGGAGATTAGAAGTTAGAGATTGAAAATTGAACTGGGGTGGTTTTGTTATCGGTGGAGCGCTTTTTGTAATAAACTCTATTCTGTTTAGCTGGAGAGAAATATGACAGCATTGACTTTGCATCCTACGGTGTTAAGTGAACTGGACTCAATAATATCAATGGAGCGACAACCCGATGCGGTGGATTTTTTGATACTGAAAAGTCGAGAAGAACACCTACGTGAAATGCAATCCCCGGGAGGGACCTATCTTTCCATCTACTGGGAAGATGAGATGGTTGGGTATTTATCTCTAATCGAGGATCCAGATGGCATGAGCATAGAATGTCGCCGTATTGTGGTCGCCAGATCTGGTCAGGGAATCGGTGGTCTGACAATGCAGGCGATGGAAGTTTATTGTCGGGAAGCCCTGGGGCGCAGTCGAATTTGGCTGGATTTCTTTAGCCATAATACACGGGGGCAGCATGTCTATGAAAAACACGGCTACCAGGAGTTTGGCAAAGCCGAATACGAAGGAAAAGTATTGCGCCTGTATGAGAAATTTCTGACCTAGTTCCAGAGATCGGCGCTAGCCCCCAGGATCGATATCGATTGCTTTCGAAATTCAGGTATAAGAAATTCAGGGATAACACGAATCAGTGTTGACTCTTTCGAAGCCCGTTTTAATGGGCTCAGAATAGACATGTCTGGAATAGGCCTGGAATATACTTAATTGGGGCTAGTTGCCAGAGGTATGATTATGGTAGGCAACAACTAGCGGTTCCTGTTCAATACGGAGCTGATATTCGGCCAGGGCAGGGGAGAGCTGGTCAATGAAATCGGCTGGAATGTGATCAATATTGCCTGACCGAAAGCCTCTTAATGTTACCATCATTTTTAAATCTGCAACGGTCAATCGGTTGTCTGAAAAGTATTCACCTCCTCCTCTCGCCAATAATTCATCAAACCCTTTTACGAATGGAGTCAAGCGGGTGTTCATGAACTTTTCCCTGGCTGTCTTAAATTCTTCGCCTTCCAACCCAAAAGTTCGGACCAGATAGTGAGTAATGTCTTCAAGCGCATCGAGAACCTCGTCGCAGTATAGGGCCTGCATTGGATCCTCTGGGTAAAGGTTTGCGATTTTACCAATATTGACGACTGATTGCATTGGATTGAGTAAAAACCGCTCCATCAATTTCCAGTATTGGGATGGCGTTGAATCTCAGGGATTCCCGATTAGCGCTAAATTCAGCAAAGCTCCATCTGATGTCTTCAAATTGAATATTGGCCCCGTGAAGGGCAATACGCAGAAATTCTCCGCGTCCGCCAGGGAAATCGAAATAAGTGAGTTTGTAGCTATTCATTTGGGTGTTCCTTATTTATTGTGCAGTTATCTGGGTATTCAGTTTCTGGGGAAATCACTCTAATCGCGAGATATGGGGTAGTATTAGGAAGGTCATAATAAGGCAATAATGCTGGGGTTTTCGCTTACACAAAGCAGGCTGTAGCCATGAAAAACCCCTGCTTGACTTATGTGAGGGCTTACATAATACTTTTCCTTCGAATTTCAGAGTGTAGTAATTGCGCCATTACCAATTTTTGATACCGATTTTTCAGGTGGTTTCGTGTCTGTTATCAGATAGCTATCGGGAACAATTATCACAAAACTAATACTCATGAATTCGGAAATAGGACTGATGGGGTCAGATACGGTCAGATACCGTTACTCTGATTCGCCACCGAAAGAGTATACATAAAAAAGTCATTCATAAAGAGTCATTCGCGCATTGTTACTGTTTTTTGCGCGGTCGGGGGCGATGACAATCTTCGATACCTTTAGCAATTTTTATTTCTACCAACGTTGAGGAACAATAATAGAATGAATCAAACAATAATTTAAACCGTTGTCGCTGCGACTTTAGCTGTGGCAACATCCGCGGGTGTCGCTGCCGAAAAGGTAAATATTGGCGCACCGAACTGGACCGGAGCTCAAGCCATTGCAAATCTGATTCAAGTCGTCGTGACCGATAAAATTGGCGGCGAAGCAAACCTGGTACCCGGTACTAACGCTACCATCTTTCAAGGTATGAATCAGGGTAAAGGTGACATTGATGTGCATCCAGATGTTTGGTTGCCTAACCAGGAAAACTTCACCAAGGAGTACGTCGATGGGAAAGGGTCGGTTGTGCTGAGCCAAAACCCCTACCAGGGTAAACAGAATTTTTGCGTATCGAGAGCATTTTCTGAGGCCAATAACGTCACTTCAATCTTTGATTTGGCACGACCAGAGGTTGCTGCACTGATGGATGGAGATGGTAATGGAAAAGGAGAAATCTGGATTGGTGCGCCAGGTTGGGCTTCTGCTAATGCCAATGAAGTAAAGGTTCGGGACTATGGTTTGATGGAGTTTATGGAACCCATTCGAGCAGAGCAAAGTGTTATGGTGGCAACTGTGGCAGACACCATTACCAAAAACCAGGGTTATGCTTTTTATTGCTACGCACCCCATGCGATCTGGTTCATGCATGATATCGTAGCATTGGAAGAACCTGCATTCGATCCTGCGAAATACATCATGATTCAGCCTGCTGATGATGCTGATTGGTTCGATAAATCCAAGGTAATGACCGAAGATAAGATCAAGCAGATTCAAATTGCCTATTCAAAATCGCTGAGCGAACGTTCACCTGCGATTGCTGATTTACTTGCGAATATCGCTTTGACTACTGAAGACGTCAGTGGTTGGGCTTTCGAGATTGCGGGTAATGGTCGGGATCCAGCTGATGTACTTAAAGAGTGGGTCGCTGCAAATGGGGAACGTGTTGATAGCTGGTTAGGTTTGTAATCTAGCTTCTACCTTCACAGGGCATTTACCGTCATTCCTGGAATTGGGTGATGGTGAATGCCTTTTTTCTTGGGGCCAATTCATCTCCATTGATGCAAGTTGATTCAGGGCAGGTAGGATCGGTTTGGCATTGGTCCGACTGCTATGCATTAATAGTAAATGGGTAATTTCGAGTGAGATATTGGTTGAAAAATTATCTGATTCTTAATGAAGAGGTCTAGCGTAACGTGAGTGTTGATATGCAGGAAAACGCCATTGAGATACATGATGTGTGGAAAATCTTCGGAGATCGCTGGGAGGAAGCCCTGAACCATGTGAGAAGTAGTGGTGCATCAAAGAATGAAATTCTGGAAAAGTATAATTGTGTGGTCGGTGTCTCTGACGTCAGTTTCAACATTAGACGTGGAGAAATTTTCTGTGTGATGGGGTTGTCTGGTAGCGGTAAGTCGACCCTTGTGCGTCATATTAATCGACTACTTGAACCGTCTGCGGGCCGGATCATGGTGAACGGACAGGATGTGATGGCTATCGATCAGGAGCCATTACGAAAGTTCCGCAATGAACACATTGCCATGGTATTTCAGAATTTCGCGCTGATGCCCCATCGGTCCGTTATCGACAATGTCGCAATGCCTCTGGAGATCAGGGGAGTGAGTAAAAACCAACGCATTGATATAGCGGAAAAAACCCTTGAAATGGTTGAATTAAATGGTTGGGGCAATAAATTTGCTCATGAACTTTCCGGTGGTATGCAGCAAAGGGTTGGTTTGGCTAGAGCGCTTGCCGCGGATCCTGAAGTATTGTTAATGGATGAACCGTTTAGTGCGCTGGACCCTCTAATTAGAAGGCAGTTGCAAAATGAGTTTATGCAGTTAGCCAAGGGAATGAACAAGACGACGGTGTTCATTACCCATGATTTGGATGAGGCAGTAAGAATCGGTCATCGTATTGCTATTATGAAGGACGGGAAGGTTGTTCAGGTCGGAACGCCTGAACAAATTGTTATGAACCCGGCAGACGACTATGTGGCGGACTTTGTTGCGGGGATATCAAGGCTAAAAGTGGTTCGAGCCCATGCGGTGATGGTCCCGTTTGATGAATTTACATCGACCCAGGGAGCGATCAGTGATGATGCGCCGTCGTTTAATGAAGATGCGAATCTTAGCATGTTAATACAGGAGGCTATTAGTTCAGAATCTCCTCTAGTCATTCGAGATAGCGATGAAAAGAAAGTTGGTGTAATCACCCGGGCGAATTTGCTCCAAACCGTCATCGAAGGTACAGAGACATCATGAGCATAGATTTAGCGAATAAGCGACCGGTTTTATCCCAGGATCAAGGTCACGGCCAAGGTCAAGATGAGGGAGTCGAAACCCGTCCGGAATTGATCAAGGAATTTGTTGCGACTAATCCGAACTACTACGAACAGCAATTTAATCGCATTGGCAGTCAGTCCAGTTTTACCTGGACATTCAATTTTATCGCTGCTCTTCTTGGTCCTATCTGGTATGGGATGAGGGGATTATGGAACTGGGGTCTACCATTCGCGGTGTTGGAAACCTATGCCTATATTCAGATTACCCGGGGGTTTTGGGGAGACCTCGCCATTGAGGCGAGGGAAAGAATTGAGAAGATTGAGGGAACGCTTAATTTTCGGAAGCAACAACTTCAGGCTGCGATTGATAATAATGCCGATAACGTGGATGTGTTTAGGAGGACCATCGAATCCCTTGCGAATGGCATCGGAGAAATACGCCAAGAGGTTATCCAGTTGGCAGGATCCGGAAGTGGGGTGGCGGTCACCGGGGGGGGGACGCGGGGGGGGGGGGGGGGGGGGGGGGGGGGGGGGGGGGGGGGGG
>JAALKB010000152.1 GCA_011088265.1 Gammaproteobacteria bacterium | reverse complement strand
CGGTGTGAGATTAACCGCTCGCAGCTTTAAATATCATCGTCCACGGGGCATCATTAGTGCTGGCTATGATGAGCCCGGAACGTTGGTTGAGCTTGTAAACAACGAAGCATCGGGGAACCAACCAGTTACTCGTATTCCACTTCGCGAAGGGCTTGAGGCACGTTCGGTGAATTGTTGGCCCTCACCTGAACTTGATTTTCTGGCTATAAATCAGTGTTTTGCAAAACTGATTCCTGCCGCCTTCTATTACAAGACATTCAAATGGCCGAATTGGCATATATTTGAGCCATCAATCCGTAAAGCAGCAGGATTGGCTAATGTGCCTGACACAATACATCATCACGGGCACTACGAAATCCGCAACGCCCATTGCGAGGCTCTCATTGTAGGCGCCGGTCCAGCGGGATTACTTGCCGCTCTTACTCTGGGAAGAAGTGGAGTGAGAGTCGTACTCGCAGATGATGGGACAGAACCTGGTGGGAGCCTGCTTTTCCAACGAGTGAGCATTGATGGTAGCGATAGCAAGAATTGGATACGCCGTATTACCGCTGAGTTGGACAGTATGATCAATGTTACGCGCTTGAGTCAGGCAACTGTCTGGGCGTATCGTGAACATAATTTACTGATGATCACTGAACGTCGGCCAGGTAATACCGATGTATTCCAAAGAAGTTGGCGTGTTCGTGCAAAACAGGTTTTTATCGCTACTGGCGCGATCGAACGCCATCTGGTGTTTGCACATAATGATCGGCCGGGGGTATTGATGGCATCGGCAATTCAGAGCTATGTCAACCGCTACGCCGTTCGTCCAGGAAAGCGTGCGGTATTGTTTGCAAACAACAGTAGTATTTATGCGGTGGCACAGGATTTAATTGTCGCTGGTATTGACGTTGCTGCCATCGTTGATAGCCGCGGCCATCCGAACACGTTACCCAAAGGTCTGGAAAAGGTCAAAGTTTACGCCAACCATGTCATCGAACAATGTTACGGTGGCAGAGCGTTAAAGGGGGTTCTCATTAAAAGCCAGGATGGCAAGCAGCAGCATCGACTTAATTGTGATTTACTTGGCGTATCCGGTGGATGGAATCCGACAGTGCATCTTTATTCGCAGTCTCGCGGTGAAGTTCAATATGATTCGGCACTGGCCACTTTTGTGCCAGGTGATCCAGTACAGAACTGTCAATGTATCGGTGGTGCGGCAGGAATATTTTCCCTATCGGCAAATTTTCAGGATACGATTTCCCGGGTCTCCGAGCTTCCTGGAATATCTGTTGATTGCATTTCTGATGTACCCAGGGTATCCGATGAAATTGAGTACCACATCGAGCCGCTTTGGCATGTTGATGTCAATTCCAAACTCGCTGCCAGGAGTTTTGTCGATATTCAAAACGATGTCACACTGGCCGATATTCATCTCGCCATGCGGGAAGGTTTTGACGCGGTAGAACACGTTAAACGATATACCACTGCGGGAATGGGTATCGATCAGGGCAAAATCGGAAACATTAATGTTATCGGTGCGATTGCCATGGAAAATAACAACGAAATCGACCAGATCGGCACCACGACCTTCCGTTCACCGTATGTACCCATCGAATTTGGTGCGATGGTTGGTGTTCGCGAAGGCAGTGTTTATTTACCCTACCGTCATACCCCCATTACGCAATGGAACAAGGATAATGGCGCTCATATGTATGAATCCGGTGCTCGTTGGCGACGACCAGGGTTTTATCCACGGGCTGGAGAAGCGTTCCAACAGACCGTTAACCGGGAAAGCCTTGCCGTTCGTGAAAACGTAGCGGTTTACGACGGCGCGCCCTTGGGTAAATTTGAAATCAAAGGACCTGATGCACTTAAATTAATCGAAATGCTCTATACCAATAACTTCGCAAATCTGGAAGTGGAAATGGGGCGTTATGGAATGATGTTAACAGAAGATGGACTGATTCTCGATGACGGTGTCACTTTCAAGCTTGCCGATAACCATTATTTTATGTCCACCTCCACGGGCAATTCCGATCGGGTAAATCAGCACATGGAGTTTTTTCTCCAGACCCATCGCCCACAATGGCAGGTGTATTTGACAACAGTGACAACCCAATGGGCGAATGCAACAATATGTGGGCCGAAGGCAAGGAAGTTATTGCAGGCACTGGGTACAGATATAGACTTATCCAACGAGGCATTTCCATTTATGGCATTTAGGGATGGGACTGTTGCCGGCCTGGCTGCCAGGATCTGCCGGGTTAGTTTTACCGGTGAGTTAAGCTTTGAAATTAATGTGCGCTCTCGTGATGCGCTTTGTCTTTGGGCAAAAATTATCGAGTCAGGGCGAGATTTCGATCTAACCCCTATCGGCTCAGAAGCTAACCACGTACTCAGGGTAGAAAAAGGCTTTTTGTCCCTCGGTCATGAGGCCGATGGAACCACTGATCCTTATGATCTTGGAATGGCCTGGATTATGTCAAAATCCAAGCCGGACTACATTGGGAAAAAGTCAGTGGAGATTCGTCAAAAGAACCGCCCCCAACGACGTCAGCTAGTCGGGCTTTTGCCTGATGACCCGGATCACTTGATTGATGAAAATGCGCCGATAACACCTAATGGTAATAAAGGAAAGTCGGAAGGGCTAGTCACTGCCTGTGTTTGGAGTGTCGTCCAGAATCGAGTCATTGCTCTGGCGTTATTACTGGACGGTCGTAATCGCATGGGAGAAACTGTGTTCATTCGCCGTAAAGATCATGTTGTGACGGCAACAGTGACTTCACCCTGTTTCCATGATCCAAAGGGTCAGTTATTACGAAGTTGATATGGGATACGACGTCAACATTAAACGCCTCGAAGTCAGTACCCTAATTGACTTACAAGGAGATCCAGCGATAATCACTCATTGGATTGGTAACGATCTACCTCCGTTTCCAGAGAGGCCAAATACTGCCACCAATGCTAAGGATATCAGCATCTATTGGGTCGGTTCGAGTCGGTGGTTACTACGGGCGGATGTTCTCAAGGAGCAGGAACTGCTTTCACGACTCAGACTCGCTGAAACGCCTACAGAAATTAGTTTGGTGCAAGTCAGCGACACCCTACAGTTCTTCTCGATTAAAGGCCCGGATGCTAGAGAAATTATCAGCATAGCCAGCGCTATCGATCACCATCCCTCAGTGTTTCCTTTCAATGGAGCCAGTTATACCGAAATCTTTGGTATGAAAGGATTGCTAATTCGCAAAGGAGAAGGTTTTGAAATCGGTGTTGAACGCAGTTATGGAGATATGGTTGAGGATTTCTTGCTGCGTATAAAATGATTCTCCGCCATAACCCGATACTGATTGGCAAAAAAATGGTTGCCAGGACTAAGCGATTGTAGGACTACGCAATTCCAGGACCTGGCTATTGACGAGGTCCATTAAATTACCACATCCTCCATAGGCTGGGTCATGTATTTTCCGCGAAGGAGCCTCCAACTTTGACAACAAATGCACAGGATTTAGGAAAACTGTCATCTAAAGAAGTTTTGATTTTTAACTGGATCATAAATGGTTACGGGGATAGAGGATTATCTAACCGTTACTATAGTCCTTAGTTTGCCTGAGTCCTCCAATGAACCAAACCCTTTTTCTAGTAAGTGAAGTACCACCTCGACATCAGTTGTTTTAAAGAGCTTTTCATTATCCTTTGGCGATAGCCCATTATTCTTACTAAGCATTTTTATTGAGTAGTTTTTAAACCAGGGTATCAAGTCATCCAACGGCATTTTGAGTTTCTTCGCTAGCGTAGTATTTTCTGGTTTTTTCCTACCAGCATCGAACTTTAGTGATGCTGGACTATTTCTGCTTCTAAACAATTGCTCTGGGTGGTTACTGAAACATGCAGCAACCTCGGCAGTTGTGCCGCCGAACCCAGCCACAAGATAAAGCGGAAGATTTGCTTTACAGGCGAAGAAAGCTTCCTCTGCAATACCTGCATAGGCTCCTGAATATCCTTGCGTTTTTCCTCCTAAACAAACCCGAATACCCGGTTGTCCTATCTCAGTTAGCGCTAGTCTTAGGGCCCAGTTCCTGCTGACGGGGTCAGTGAGCATAGTAGGGCTGGTAGTTTCTTCCAGTTCACCTCTGCCTAGGAGGTTTCTAAATCGAGGTGAGACTTTATTGGAGTTATCCGACCATAGACTATATAGACTTACTACTTCCAGCAAACCACGACCCCCTTCCATTGCACGTACACTGCGCTCGCTCAGTCCCTCTGCCGCTTGTGGGACAATATTCAACATACGAGGTAACCCATCCTCTAGTTTTTCCTGAAAATTTGATGTTCTCGTTTCTGCAAGCTTTGCCACAATTTCCATGACGCCATCGGCGCGCCAATCGTGGCCAAATATCATTCGAAATCCGCGATTCAAGAGGAATTCGGAAAACCGGTAAATCAAATTATTGAAGGCAACTGTATCAAGCCCAAGCGCTTCCGCACTTTCGCATTCAGATACACTTAAACTTGCCCAGGTTTGTGGATGTACGGGGTTACGCATGGGTCATTTCCCATTCAACTTCACTCATTAACTCTACATTTTCTGTTTCCAGATGCGAGTTGAATGCCGCAATTGATTCGTTAGGTAATGTAGCACCGGCGTAAATTATTTTCTTACTATCTTTGACCACGGATTCGGAGATCATTTCTAGTGCTCCTGCAATACTTACAGCGTTCGGATATCGTGGTATGACAATCTCACCAGCTTTCGGATTTATACGATACTGGAGGAGCAGATAATTTATATGACATCTGAGCGCGTGGAATAATACGCGGATGAGATTACCGTCAGAAATTTTTACCGACTCTACACTATCCACAGGAAATGGACTAGCTGGGTGATACATCTCACTTAACAGATCAACAACAAGCATTGGCATGTGCTTCTTTTCTGCCCATAGAAATTCCTGTCGACACCAATGGCGGGATTCGTATTCTTCTGTGAGTAATGCCATAAAGAGACAGGACTTAGCATTCTGGCTCAGTACCTCTCGCCATTCTTCTCCTGGCTGAATACTCTCTGCATCGTAGAAATATTCGAACAGCTCTTTAAACCCGGGCATGGTTTGCAGTCGATTCAGCAAGCTGACTATGGCATGTGCCATAGCCACGCCGTCGGCCTTGGCGTGGCTTATAAATAGCTTTGATGGTTGGTTGCCATAGCGTGGTCCGTAGACTTTGTTGATTAATTCCAAACGGCATTTTTCCAGTGTGGCGAGTGCGGCGGCTATCGGCACGAAAGATGGCTCAACGCCGCCCAATTCCGTCGCATTCATCTGAATAGTGCCCTTCGCGACTTGTTGGGGTATATTAATAGGCACCGAAACAACATCTGGGTTTCTCAACAGGGAATTTACTTCTTTAGGCCAACGCACATGATTACGCGAGCGGATTTCAACCACAACGCTGATTTTTGCACCACCTGTCAGTGCGCGGCGATACACGGCAGAGTCAATAATATCCGGGTCTAGTAACGGAATATCTACTCCTAATGGTTCGGAGAAATAGAGATTCTCCGTGGCCTGCTCCTGTAGTGTCCCTGTAAAAACCTGCTTCAGTAAAGCTACATACTCCTTACTCAGCGTATCGCTACGATTACGAATTATGATTACCTGAACGGGTGTGTCACGACGCATTATAGAGTTTGCTCTAAGTAGGCCCTCGGGCCTATGCCTATTAAGCTTGCATCCGCCAATTCAGAGAGAATTTGTGCCAAATGGTTAAGCTTGGGCTGCAATTTGCGCAATTCTGCGCGAAACTCTGCGCTCCTGCTCTGGTCATGACTGGCATCCAGGGTTCCCTCTTTCGAGGGTATGTGCCATTTAGTTGTAAATGGCCGTATTTTTTTATTTAGGTATACAGTCAGTAATGTTGCTACATTGGCTGAATCAATTCCACGCACACGAATTCGGTTTCGCAACATAGAGAATAAAGATGCTACGCTCTCCAGCGCGGTTTGTTCATCGCCCTCGCTTTCCGGGAGTTTTTGTGTGGTGATGCGAGTTTGCAGCTCGATGTAAATATCCCAGGCAAGCGCTTTATCAGCAGCTGTTGGAGCCCAGAACTCATTCAGCCGTGCGGTGAAATCTTCAGCATCTAGCCCCCACTTCGCCAACCAGGCTCGCCAGGTTCTGGCGGGGCTGATGTCAAAAGGGTAGCGACGGGAGCTCAATTCTATGAGTTTTGGCGAATCGGGTTCGGTAGCATAGATATCGCCTTGAATGTCGGGACGCCAATGTAGAATCTCTGCGCTGGATTCAAGTGTTTCATCCTCAATACGAGTTGGCACATCAATGCGACGAAGTATGTTTCCGTTTATGCCAGCAGTGCCCAGTTCGCAGTCTATGCTGTAATGAATGAGATCACCAATGTGAATTCGTCGTGACTTAGTACCAGCATTGCCGATGGGTACTTTATCCAGAGCGCTAGTGACCAGAGCATCGATATTTTTAGGTGGGGAGTCACCATCCGAAATTGGTAGTCCGCAGCAGACTGCCTTGCAGATCATCCAACCGAGGGCAATATTGGATCGTTCGCGGTTTGCAACCCGTTCACCCATAATAGTGTGGTAAGTTGCATTTCCGCCAATATCCGCATGACCGCCACGAAACCAGACTTCACTGATATTCTGGCGTAACCCAACGCATCGTTCAATCCCGAATGTTTCGCGAATTTCATCCAACGCCATCGCGTGGTAAGTTCTCTCGACGAACTCGGGAATTGTTGGAACGAAATTTCCCTCATCCTCATTCCATGGTACGCCCAACGATGCCACCGTATCAAAGAGTCCTAGAAATCGGATAGTCGGAGGCCCTATGAGACGATTATTGTCTCTGTCTTTGATTTTGTAGAATTCACTGGCGATCTTGTGTACAAACATGCGGGCTATGGTTGCACCACGGCTATAGCCGACGATATCGATCCCAGTTTCACCATTGGCAAAACTCTCGATCAGGTTATTGAAGTTCTCTTCGACCCTTACCTGGCTGCCCGCACCAGTTAATCCACCCAATACTTTTCCTATACACCCTTTTCGGGCACCGACACCGTCTAAGTAGAAGGACCTCCCGCTGTATCTCGTCATGAACCTAAATACGTTTGTGTCGACTAACTTATCTCTCTCCGGGGAGCGGGAGTCGTTCCAGGTACCGTCAAAAGCGTAAAGAGGCATATTCGTTATGCACAGATTGGTTTTAAGTCCTTTTCGTTAGAGCGCATTTGATATTGGAATTCAATACGAGTGAATTCCTGGTTCTCGTAGGTCAAACTGCCAAAGAATGGAATAAAGTTTTCAAATTTCATTCAAACTCCGAAAATGAGGAAGTACGGTAGAGATACGGTGACCGGGCATGGGTACAAAAACCGACCAATTCATTCCTCTTTATAATCGTCCTTCCTGTTCTCTACTAAACCCGTGTTTCCATGGCGACGTTCACTGTCTCCAACAATAAGACTTCCAGCTTATCACTCATCTGCTTACGCCACTTTACCAGACTGGTCGGATACACCAGCAGATTATATTGGAGATGGTCATACCCACAGAAGTATTGCCAATACGGATTCTGTACCCATTGCGCAACCTACTTCGAGTCCTATCAGGCCTGTTCGAGCATCTATAATTGATGCTTCGGGGTGTTTCTCATTTCTGATACGAACCTTATGTTTCCTACCCATGGTTAGACCAGGGTGCATGGGATAGATTTGTGTTTTCGCGTTCATTTCGCAATACTAATCCCTGAATACCGTAAAATTGGGGCCAATGCTCTCCACACTAGTCAACAAGACCATTTTCAGCTGGTACTCTGATTCCAGCCTGTTGTCCTTCTTGACTGACAAGGTTTGGGGCTTCGATTTTTTTATCTCCTATGCTCATGCGGACGGACGGGCCTATGCGAATAGTCTCCGTGATCAATTGGTCAAGCGGGGCTATAGTGTTTTCCTCGATACGCAAGATGGCTTCCGCGCCGGTGATAGTCTGCGCACAATGACTCGGCGACGGGTACGGCACAGCACTTATCTGATCATTCTTGGCCGCCCATTCGCTCTTTCAAGGTCACCCTGGGTGCGGCTGGAGGCGGAGCACTACCTAGACGCACAAGTTGGCAGGAATACCGGCCGGAGACCTCTGGTCATCGACATAAACAGCTCCATTGGAAAAACGGACCGGAGGTCTGCGGCGATTGGCAGCCTAATCCAACACCCTGAATTCGATGATTGGCGGCACATAGTGGACGAGAGTGTTGATGCAATGGAATCGCCGGCGCTTGAGACTATTAAAAGCCTTCTGAGCAGTTTCACTGCTGCACGCCGCGATACGATCCGCGCCCGGCTTTTCGGAGCAATTGCCTCTCTGCTGCTAGTGCTGGCCATTGGAGCAGCTATCTTTGGAATTAAAGCAATGCTTGCGCAATCTCTTGCCGAACAGCGGCTTGCATCCTCCTACCTCAGTCTGGCCGATGCCAACCACCGGGAAGGGCGTGGAAACCGCGCTTCCGCTCTGGCCAGTCAAGCTGTTGTGACCGCTGATTCCTTAGAAAACAGAAAGTTTGTTACCAGTTGGCCTCCTGCGACACTCATTGAAACCTTTTCCAAACCTGATCTTGATGTTACGACGTTGGCTTTATCCCAGTCTGGCAAACTAGCTATCGGTGATACTAAAGGCTATGTGCATCTCTTGCGATTAACCGCCGATATGTCTGCTGAAAAGGCAACCCGGGCTTTAAAGGTTGGCGGAACCGATATCTATGAGCTGGTTTTCTCCCCGGACGGTGATCGACTGGCTGTTTCGGTGACGGATGGGTCCATCTGGCAGGTCGAACTGACCGGTAAAAGTGTTCATTCACAAATCGAACCGCCGCATTCAAAAGGTGATAATACCGATATAGAGCTCAATGATATAGCCTACCTCAGCGACGGCAGCCTGGCCTTTCTCACGGACGACGAAGACAACGACCGGGTACTCTTCCTGCTCGACGTTGACGGTAAAAAATCCGAACCAATTAAGATCAATTCTAATAGGTATGACGTTTCGGAAATGGCGGCCCACCCTAATAAACGGAAGCTTGCGTTTATCTTCAGTAACGGTGGTGTCGAGATTATTGACTTTGACGCAGGAATGGAAAACCGTAAGCGACGAATCCTGGATAGCTTCCCACTCGGAGAAACCCTGTCCGGCAATCTCAGTGCTCACGATATTGTCTTCAATCCCACGCCTGTTCGGGAGCTGGAAGAGAGCGACGAGCAGGATCGACTGGTTGCCGCTTTGGACCAAGCAACCTTGTGGTTCCTTACTGGAGACGGCGCACTTGGCAGACAGCTGAAGTTCCCACGCCCGACAGAAGGCACAATCTTCGACAGGGTCAAACAGCTCGCTTTTAGCCCTGATGGCCGGAGGCTGTTCGCGCTGCGCTCGAATGGCGCTCTTGGGATCTTCGAGCGCCAGAAGGAATGGAAATTGGAACGAATTATAGATGGTTATCTAGAGTCAGATCAGGATATCGTTATGGCTTGTTGCGCGGGTGAGAGTCTTCTGGCCACTGCAGCAGCATCCGCTGATGGTAGCGCTGATGTGGTCAAGGTCTGGGATATCTCGTCTGCACACCGACGTTGGCGGACCGTGGTGGAGCGCGGGTTGACCTTGAAAGATGCGCGTGTAACCCATGTTTCTTTCGACG
>JAALKB010000151.1 GCA_011088265.1 Gammaproteobacteria bacterium | reverse complement strand
GTGCGCCGGTCATTAAAGATCAGCAAGAAATTTACAGCGCAAGATAAGAACCAACCACTGCCAGGTGATAATAGCCCGGCAATAATAATCCCTGTTGTAACAGAGTTTTATGACAGGCTATGAAAATTTCAATTGCACTACCGCCCGAAATAAATTCACTTTTCTACCCTGGAAAGCCGTTTCGCTGGAACGGTCTTTATGTCGAGTCTTTAAGTCAACTTTACTCACGACTCAGACATCCAGACTCCCTGTTGTGACAAAATAGCTCTATGGAATGGAGAATTTGAGTTGTTGACGTATACGATACCCGTTAGAATCTGCGGTCTAAAGAAGTAACTGGGGTCGTCAATCGATACACATTTTTGTTTCGAATCTCAACATACCCCTCTTGGGGACCATAACTACCCATACGCGCTTCGTTTAATACAAATACTAGAGGATACAAATCATGGGTCTCGGTGGAATTAGTCCTGTTCAGCTCATTATCATATTAGTCATCGTTTTACTGATTTTCGGTACCAAGAAACTGAGAAACTTCGGCGGCGATTTAGGCGGTGCCATTAAGGGTTTCAAAAAAGCGGTAAAAGACGACGGCACCAAAGGTGAAGAAGAAGCTCCTTCCGAGATTTCAGAATCTACTAATGAGACCGTAGCTAGCAACTCAGAAAAAGCAGCATCGGAAGAAAAGAAATCCTGATTTTCTTTTTTATAAACTGCTTCAGGAATTAGCTAGCCATGTTTGATGTTGGTTTTTGGGAAATGGCGTTTATTAGCATCATCGCCTTGGTTGTCATTGGCCCGGAACGATTGCCTGGTGCTGCTCGCACTGCGGGAATGTGGGTTGGTAAAGCACGGCGAATGGTCGCTGACGTAAAAACTGATATCAAACGGGAGATGGATGCCAATGACTCTTTGAGCGGCGTCAAGGAGATCAAGGAAGAAATCACTAGCGCTACCAAAGACTTACGTAGTGATTTTGCATCAACTAGCAGCGATGGCAACAAAAAGGATCCCCTCGGAATTCGCGCCGTAAGCGAAACCATCAAAAGCTCGGTGGATGACGTGTCCTCTGTACTAAAGGATGCAGAGAAAGCGGCCAACGAAGCAAACGTCACCGCAAAATCGGGCAGTCAAAAACTCCCCGGCGAACTCCCCGGTGATATTAGCAGCGAGATAACAAAAACCACTACTAACAAACAAAAAACTAACACAGCGTCAGACGTATCTTCTACTGCCACAAAAAAGGTGGTCAAAAAGAAAGTGACCGAAGAAAAAGCCTCAGTAAAAAAGTCACCACCGGAAAATCTACAGCAAGAAAGTCCACGCCAAAGAAGACTACCTCAAAGAAGGTCACGGCGAAGAAAACCACAGCAAGGAAAACCGCGGTTAAAAAAGCCACGGCTAAAAAAATAGCAAAGAAAAAAACGCCAGGAAAAAAAGTTTCCAACAAAAAAGGAGTGGCGAAAAAGGCGGTGGCGAAGAAATCCTCTGGCAGAAAAACATCCGCTCTAAAGCGTGATCAGTAACCCACCCCTTCCAACGAAAGAAAAGATTACACACGGTTAAAAAATGTCGGCAACAGACAGCAGTAATACGGAAGGCTCACTGGTTTCCCACCTTCTTGAGTTACGGGATAGATTGCTCCGTGGGGTTGGATCCGTATTGGTCTTTTTTATCATCCTGGCTCCCTTTGCCAACCCACTTTATGTCATTCTTGCCGAACCTTTGATGTCCGCCCTCCCCGAGGGTAACAGCATGATTTCTACAGAACCCCATGGGCCATTTTTTGTTCCTTTTAAATTCGCATTCGCTTGCGCTTTCGCCCTCGCAGTACCCTATCTGCTTTATCAACTCTGGTCGTTTGTGGCCCCGGGTCTTTATATTCATGAAAAGAAACTGGTAGTGCCATTATTACTATCTAGCAGTTTGCTTTTCTATCTCGGCATTTTGTTTGCCTATTTCGCGGTATTTCCGATCATTTTTAACTTTTTTGCCAACACGGCTCCAGAAGGTGTCGCGGTAATGACAGATATCAACGCTTATCTTGGATTTGTCATCAAGCTATTTTTCGCTTTTGGGGTTGCTTTCGAAGTTCCAGTGGCCACCGTTTTAATGGTGAAAATGAAAGTCACTACTCCGAAGAAGCTGGGAGAAAAAAGACCGTATATTATTATTGCCGCCTTCATTGTCGGTATGCTATTGACGCCGCCAGATATCTTTTCTCAAACCCTGCTTGCTGTACCAGTATGGTTACTCTTTGAGCTCGGATTGTTCAGTTGCCGTTTCATAAAAGACGATGACGATGAGGAGGAGGAAGAGTTTGGGGACAACGAAGACAACTGATACAAATTGATATAACAAAAATTGATACCAACAAATTACCCTGTATAAACAAATAGGGCAAGTCTACCAATTCGCAAATCCATTGAAACTCCGCTTTTAAGCGGGGTTTTTTTATTTCTCCCCCTTATCTCTACCTATTACAAATACAGGCAATTATGAGTGGCTCCATTATCTTAAGGAGCCTCCACATAAATCTGATTTCGGGTAGTTACGGGAACTCTCAAACCATGGGGACTCTAAGTGTTGCATCCACCATCCCTTGATTTTTTATCCGTTAGGTTCAGGCAAGACAGAAATAATCATGTTCCCATTCTTAAGAGTGCTTTCTAGAAATTTAGTATTGCTGTGTTTCTGCCTGTTTTTTTCTGGCATCAGTTTTTCCCAGGAATTAAATAATCAGCTAAAAAACCATCCAGCACCCTATCTGGCATTACATGGTGATGACCCAGTAAACTGGCAGGAATGGGGGGAAGAAACCGTGGAGTACGCGCGATCTCATAATAAAATATTATTTCTGTCCATTGGTTATTTCGCCTGCCATTGGTGTCATGTCATGCAACAGGAAAGCTACCAGGACCCAGGGATTTCGAAGATTATTAATGAGTTTTTTGTGCCAGTGAAAATCGACCGGGAACTGGATCCCGCTTTAGATCGACGATTGATGGATTTTACTCAACGCATTTTAGGCCGGGGCGGCTGGCCGCTGAATGTTTTTATTACCCCAGACGGTTATCCCATTTATTCATTGCTTTACGCGCCACCCAAACAGTTTACCGAGACCCTTAACAGGTTAAAAACCCTGTGGACAACGGACCAGCAGAAAGTACTGGATGTCGTTAGGAGTGAAACGATTCAACACTTTGCAAACGCCGAACCAGTTATCGACCCTGAGACGACCATACCCATGTTTGATTATGCAGCGCAAAAAATCATTGCCCGGGCGGATATGCTTGAAGGAGGATTTGGTCAGCAACAGAAGTTCCCATCAACTCCGCAACTTGGTTATCTGTTAACCCAACTTGCCATCAATCCGGACGAGGAGCTGGAAACCTTTTTAACACTTTCCCTGGATTCCATGGCGGATTTGGGCATGCGGGACCAATTAGTCGGTGGGTTTTTTCGCTATAGCATCGACCCTTCCTGGGAGCTGCCCCATTTCGAAAAAATGCTGTACGACAATGCGAATCTGGCTTCTCTTTATATGCAGGCTGCCCGGGTTTTGGCTTCGACAGACACCTCAGAAAACGAAAAGGCTGCCCACTACGAAACAATTGCCAGGAACACCCTGGATTTCATGCATACAGAAATGTGGCATCCCGACGGCGCAATGATGGCTGCTTTCTCTGCCGTCGATGATCAAAGTATTGAAGGTGGTAGTTATCTATGGAAACCCGAAGAAATTCAAGAAATTCTGACAAAAGAAGAAGCTAGCTTGATTTTCGCCGTTTGGGGGTTGAATAGAAAAATCGATTTGCCCGTAGGTAATCAGCCCCGCTACGTACAATCAGTCATTCAATACGCTCAAGAACAGCCCCTGAACCTGAAAAGGACTCAGGAAATCTTTCAGTCAGCCAAAAAGAAAATGATTGAAGCGAGAAAAATGCGCTCTTTACCAGTGGACGACAAATTGCTGGCCAGCTGGAACGGATTGGCATTATCCGCTTTCGTCCAGGCGAGCCAACAATTTCCCGGGCAAGGTTATGGTGACATTGCTAAACAATTAAGGGATTTCCTTGTGAATAAACTTTGGGACGGTGAAAAACTACATCGGGCGCAAGCAAAGGGGATGCGAATAGGGGCCGGTTCCCTGGAAGACTATGCTTATGTATCCCATGCCCTGTACCAATGGGCTATGCTGCCTGGGAACAAATCCGATTTGGAGATTGTGAGTAGGATGGTTAATGAAGGATGGCGACGATTTCACGAGAATAATGGCTGGTATGCAGGTGATGATACTTTATTGGCACCCACATCCGGATCAGAGATAATCGCCGACTCCGCTAACCCATCCCCTTCCGCCGAGCTCATTCTTGTGACATTGAAATTAGCAAAAATCCAAAATAATACGTCATTGAGGGAAATGGCCCTATCCGCTTTGAATCGTGGAGAAAGCGAACTGACCATTGCGCCATTTTGGTATGTCGGTCAATTAGCAGCTTTGAGACAAGCCGTTTCGGATCCCAGGTAATTTTCAGCTTATGTGATTGAAACCCATATGATTGATTAGAATTCCCAGAGAAATTCCGGCGAATTCAATGGACCAAGAGAACATGATACAGCTAAAATTTCAATCAAACCTTCGTCTGGTCTGCTTTAGGCCTAAGCAACTGCCACTCCTTATCCACAAACCCAAACATTGGTTTGAAAGTAGTTTTGTAGTTCATTTTTTTGCAGTTTTCTATCCAATAGCCAAGATACACCCACTCCAATCCCATTTCCCGAACATAATCCAGTTGTTTCATAATGGCAAAGGTTCCAAGGCTTCGCTTATCCATGTTTGGATTAAAAAAGGTATAAACAGCTGACAGTCCATCATCGGGCAGATCACAAACAGCCAACCCAACCAACTCTCCCTCTTTTCCATTAAGTCGGAATTCAATGAATGCGGTTTCAATGGAAGAGTCCACCATAAATTCCCTATATCTTAAGGGATCATCATGATCCATGATATCCCCAGTGTGTCGCCAGGACTGGTATCGTTTATACAGATCAAAGTGTTCTTCCTTAAACTCAGCGGGTACCATAGTGGTGTATATGTCTCTGTTTCTTCGATATGTTCTTCGCTGGGCTCGGTTCGGTGTGAACTCATTAGCTGGAATACGTACTGAAACACAGGCATTGCAATTACGACAGTGGGGCCGGTATATCGTTTCGCCACTGCGCCGAAATCCGGATTTCAGCAAAATGCTGAATAGGTTATTGTTCACTTCAAACTGAGGATCGAGTAGCACCGTTGATGCCGTCTCCGGTTCAATGTAGGGACACGGATGGGGTGCTGAGATGAATAGCTTGGGATGATTAGATTGAACAGTCACAATGATTTCAATTAAATTTCAAATGGCAGCCAGCATGTTCCGGGTGTCGACCATGATGAACCAGTCTTGATGAACCAAGCTTGATGAATCAGAATGATAAACCAACTTCGGCGCATTAGCTTTAGTCATCAGCTTTGATCATCAACTTCAATCATTAATCTCCCCTGCTGATGACTACCTCTTTATCAGTCCAGCACCCCGGTCTTCCGGGCAATTTTAGAGCAGATTCCAGGTTTTTCATAAAATCAGATCGACTAATTTCTTCAGCCCCCAAACTCAGCAAATGGGCCGATGTAACCTGGCAGTCAATAACACTAAAACCCCAATGGCTCAATTGATTAACCAGAAAAGCCAATGCAGCCTTGGAAGCATCGGTTACCAGACTAAACATGCTTTCGCCGAAAAACACGCCGCCCAAGGCAATGCCATAAAGCCCGCCAACCAATTTTCCATCTTGCCATGTTTCCACAGAATGCGCAAAGCCAAGGGACTGTAAGTGACAGTAGGACTGTTTCATCTCGTCGGTGATCCAGGTGCCCTCATTCTCCCGAAGGGACGCACACTGACTAATGACCGCTGGAAATGTCCGATCGAGGTGAAACTCAAATCCCTTATTTTGGATACTCTTCGTCAGGCTTCTGGATACTTTGAAGTTTTCTGGAAACAGAACGCATCGAGGATCTGGAGTCCACCAGAGTATGGGATCTCCTGGGCTATACCAGGGAAAAATGCCATTTTGATAGGCCTTGATTAACCGTTCTGCAGAAAGGTCCCCACCGATAGCAATCAGACCATCCGGAGTCGCCAACTCCAGGGGCGGAAAATCCTCAGGTTCCGGACTATTCATCCCATTTTACGTTCCATGGTGCGTGATCTTTTTCGTTTTTCATCCTGTTTTTTATGCGGTCTATCGCGTCATTTCATCAGATCGGTTATGTCCGTTTCCCATCAATCTACTCGACTTCAATCTACTCAACTTCCTGTTAATGCAAGTTATTGGTTCATGTCTGCAAACATCAGGCGCTCAATAAAAGTTTCCCCAGGGTTGATTCTATTTCCCCACAGCGTCATCCTCAGCTCGATCAAAAGTGTTTATCTATCATATTTAAGTTGCTGGTTATTGTAAAATCCAGCCATGAGAATTTTAGGTATAGAAACTTCCTGCGACGATACCGGCGCCGCAATTTATGATAGTGCCAAAGGGTTAATCGTCCATCGATTGGCCTCCCAAGTTGATTTGCATCGGCAATACGGTGGGGTAGTACCCGAACTCGCGGCCAGGGACCACATTCGGACTCTAATGCCATTGGTCGACAATATTTTGCATTCTTCTGAGAATGAAGGAAAAAAGATGGATGCCGTCGCGTATACCGCGGGGCCTGGACTTTCTGGCGCATTACTCGTAGGTGCTTCCGTTGGTAAGAGCCTGGCATATTCCTGGCGTATTCCCGCCGTTGCAGTACACCATATGGAAGGGCACTTGTTAGCCCCAATGTTGGAGGAAAATCCGCCACCTTTTCCATTTATCGCATTATTGGTCTCAGGAGGACATACCTTATTAGTGGATGTAGAAAAAGAAGGTTGCTACCAGATTCTCGGTCAATCGTTGGACGACGCCGCTGGTGAGGCGTTCGATAAAACAGCGAAACTATTGGGGTTAGGTTATCCCGGAGGTCCCGCAATCTCCAGGATTGCTCAAAATGGCGACCCAGATCGTTTTCATTTCCCACGACCCATGGTTAATCGACCTGGTCTGGACTTTAGTTTTAGTGGGCTGAAAACCCATGTCAGAACCACTGCCCATGCTCTTCAACCGGAGGGCAACCTGGATGATCAGACAATTTCAGATATTGCGCTGGGTTTCGAACTTGCGGTAGTTGATACACTAGGAATCAAGTGCAGCAGAGCACTCAAGCAAACGGGGCGTAAAAGACTGATTATCGCAGGTGGCGTAGGAGCCAATCGTCGACTACGTGATCACTTAAGACGAATCACTGCGGATATAGGTGCAGAGGCCTTCTATCCCAGACCCGAATTTTGTACCGATAATGGCGCCATGATCGCCTATGCGGGTTATGTTCGATGGAAGATGATGAAAAGTGAAAAGCCAGAGACCTCAATGAATCAGAAGCAGGCCTCCTTCGATGTGAAGCCCAGATGGAGCCTGGAAGATATTCAGCAAGGGGTAGACTGTCAGCGATAGCATCCAGCAGCTTGCTACTTAGTGGAATTAAGAATGTCCTCTATGAACAAACCCGTGAACTCACTGCGATTGGCGGCACCGGATTTGGCGTAAATACTGGTCGCCTGCTGTCTTGCTGTTTTACCCTTAACCGATCGTATCCCTGCAATTTCTTCAAAAGAAAAGCCCTTGATAATCAACCAGGCGATTTCTGCCTCGCCGGGAGTCAGGCTCCAGCTATCAAATTGGCTCTTAATTCTCTGGTCCAGCGCACCTTTTTGTTTCTTTACTTCCTCAACATACCGGGCTAATTCAGCTCTGGTCCTCACCCCCTGGATAGTCTGGTAGATCAATACGCCAAGGATAAAAAGAAAGATGCTTCCTTCCGTGATTTGATAGATCGCGGCCTCACCCTCGATAAAATCATAGACTAAATCCCAGCCAAAAAATGCTGATGCACTGACTAATCCGAGTTGGCTCAAGCGGGTTGAAAACTGGTTGTTTTGCACTGTTTTTAACGACGTAAATGTAACATTTATTCTTAATTAGCCGGTCGAGAGTGGAATCCAGAAAAAGTTGAATCCTATCAATCAGATTTTGCTTTTATAGCTAAAACCAACCCCCCATTTTAATACTAATTCATACATCACCATTGCTGCAACACGAATATAAACCAGGAAACATAATTCCTTTGGCGAAAAACTCATGAACCTCCTCTGATTAACCAACACTCCAAAACATATCCAGCTTCATCCCATTAAAACTAACCCTATCAGGCTTAACATCAACTCCAATACGAATACCATTAAGCCATCAATCGGATTATGACTGAGGGTTACAGGCTGACCCTTTCTCTGCCTTTCTTCCGGGCGCCCTGCAAGAATAGAACCCAGCTCTTTGGGGCATTGGAAAAAATCAGAAAGTCGCCCGTATTGGGTTTCGATAAAACTCCCCAAAATCAAGACCAATACCTGACCAATACCTGATCAATAATGGAAAACCGAATGACCGGATATCATACGTCTATTCTCTTTTGTCAGATCCTTCAAAGGGTTGCGAAGTCATTGCTCCAACGCATCGCAACAGACCGGAATAGGCTATTTTGCAAAATGCGATGGAGCACTGATCATCAAGGTATTTCTTTAGTTCGATACCACAATACAGGGGTTAGTCCTTTTTCTCCTGCTTGACGATTTCTCCATTGACCGGATCAAAATAGATCTCCACTTTTTCTCCGGCCTCGTTCTTTCCATAGATTTCATAACAGTTGTCATCAACCTTGAATAAATCAATGGAGAACCCTTTATCAAGAATCATCCTTTGCATCTGTGCGTCTGGAAGCCAGGTGTCTCGTGGTGCTTCGGGGCAATCTGCACCAGCAAAAACATTGGAGGATAGGGTTAACGCCATTGCGACAACAGAGAAGGTCTTTACAATACTTGTTTTGAGTTTCATTTTTAAGCTCCAAATAATAAGTTAATGAATAAGGAACTCGTAATTTACGGATTGAAGACTGGTTTATCGTCGGGCAAACGTCGGAACAAGACGGTACAAATGGAGGAAGAAGGAAGGAGTATTATCTATAAGGCAAATGCCCTATAGATAAAAATGGACCCATGCAGACAAAAAACCAGGAAAGAGATGCCGGTTTGGTCCGCGATTAGACGCCAGGGATTAATGGCATGGTTAGGCCGATTCGAATGTTGAAAGCTAACATCGTAAAAATCAACTCCGACGAAAATTGATTTTACTTTCTTCACCCGCAATGAGTCGTTTAATATTTTCCTTATGACGCAGGAAGACGAAAACAGCGATCACTAAAGCCAACAAAAAATAGGGTAATCCAGGTAATGCCCAAATAACAATAAACGGTGTAAGCGCCACAGCGATCAGCGCTGCCAGGGAAGAATAGCGAAAAGCCACTGCCGTTATCAGCCAGATGATGAAAAGTAAAAACATCACGAAACCGCTTAGCCCAATAAATACACCGGCGGCGGTCGCTACGCCCTTTCCGCCTTTAAAATTAAAAAAGATTGGATAAAGATGCCCTAGAAAAGCGGCCAATCCGGCCATTGCAATAATAATCGGACTCCCGGTGAGCAGTTTTGCAAGAACAACGGGTATCACTCCCTTTATTACATCTCCAAATAAAGT
>JAALKB010000150.1 GCA_011088265.1 Gammaproteobacteria bacterium | reverse complement strand
TGTTAATCTGCTTGCATCAAATATGCCTAGCGACTCCTGGCCCAATGCCAGCCGAACCATGGGGGCGTTGATGAATCGACCACCGCCTGGATAGCGATAAAAAATGGTATGAAGTTCGATTGAGCTTCCTACCCAGACAAGAGAGGCGATGGCCACACAGCAATATAACCAGACTTTGCCTATCAGTGTTGACAGGAACAGACCGATCAACAGAAGCGATAGCAACAAGTAGTGGTTTCTGATCACAAAATAAGCATGTTTATTCGCTTCCCGGTGATACTCATGATCCCCGATATTGGGGAATTCCTGATTCCATGTTGATGTCAATAAAAAGACAGAAGGGAGAATAATCAACAAGGAAACCAATACTATCTCTAACCGCCCAGCATCCTGACTTCGAAGTCGATGAAAAACCGATGCGAAATAGTCCGTTGGGCTGAATTCTGGTTCGGACCCTATCCTCACCATAGCAAGAACCAGTACGATGATGGATACATAGACCCAGGGACCTAGCTCATAAACACCTAACCATGACATTGAAATGGTAATGCTTAAAAGAGAAAAGACCATGGCCGACTGACCTATTCCCAGAGAATATTGCCGCGCCCTGGCTTCCTGATGATATCGATTTAATATGGAAAACCCTCGCCATCGCATCAGTGACCAAGCAGCATAAGTCAGTCCCGCTAGAATAATGGACAATAGAACCAGCGCCACCTTCCCGGGCCTGGCAACCTGGCTGTGGTAGAGAGTGTCGTTTCCCCTAAAAGCAAAATAGGGATCTTTTCCCGCGGTAACAATTTCAAGCCCATTATCAATAAGTCCATAACTTACCACTTCATTAAATGGCACCATTTTTTCTGCAAGCTCACCGGCGTCCCAACAGATTGATCCCGATATCGATTCAAAACAAAGCCGATCTATCACTATTCGGGTATCTCCGGGAGCTGTGTCAATGCGATAGTGTTCAATTCGTTTAAGTGACAAAGCAAATTTCAGAACCTCTGCCTCGCCGGATACCTCTTCACTGGTGGAGTCGCCTTCGTTCCAACCTCGACCAATGTTGTAATATATTTTGATTGCACCCGGGGTTGCCTCGGTCAGTGAGATCGAAATAAAGGCGGGAAATCTGATCTGCTGGGAGAACAACAGAACCAAAATACCTAACGATAGAAAACCCCATATCAGCAACCTGGCAAAGATATTTTTCCGGGATAGATTCATTTCGAATTCAGCACGCTATGCAGGCGAAGGTCTAGCTTTATGCAGCAAAGCCTGTTCAACCAACCAGATGTCTTCTAATTCATCGATATCCATGGACTCCATTTTGTTCATTTTGTAGGAGAAGATTTTATCGCCATAAAGTGATTGATAGTTTTCCGCTGTGGCAGGTCTGGTAATTAGTATCGCAGGACCGTTTCTGGCCACATATCGCTTTTTTTCTTGTCGTCGAAGACGACCAATGTTGGTGGCAACAGGTTGTACATAACCCCCTTCTTCCACCATTTGGCAGTCAACACTAAACTGATGAGGCACATCCATAACACTAACCAATGAATCTGCATCACTATTACTCATTCCGAGAATACATTCATCAATGGTCCTGGTGCTCCTAAGTGGGGATGTTGGCTGGAGGTAAACCACTAGCTCAAACTCAATGCCGAGATGGCGATAAAAACCGATAGCATGATTAACCACATCTAGCGCGCTGCTTTGGCCCTGGGCAAATTCCACCGGTCGGATAAACGGAACTTCCGCTCCTCTTTTTTCAGACTCGGTTGCAATTTCATGATCATCTGTTGAAACCACAACATGTGAAAGATAGCGACTTTGAAGAGCTCCGTCGATGCTATAGGCGATTAAAGGCTTATCGAGGACTGGATAGAGATTTTTTCGGGGAATACCCTTTGAGCCTCCTCGAGCTGGAATGAGACCTAATACATTCTTCGTGGTGTTCATTATGCTATTTCCTCATCATGGCCATTGCCTGCCGATATGACGATTTTCCATCAAAGGGTTCCAGCTCAAGGGTACGCAGTATTTCTCTCGCTTCTTTGTCTTTTGACGGGTTTTGCAAATATAGCTGAACAGCCTGTTCCAGCTCTGCAAAATTGTGAACCATTTTCACTCCCCCGCTTTGCACCACAGGTTGATAGTGGTCCATTTCATACCACCTGGCAACACTATCGGCATAGGACTTTTGAAGATCTCCATCAAAGGCAATGTTGATAATACATTTATCGAAAGCGGCAGCATCCAGGCTTATCGAGCCCTGGGTTGCGATCACCATATTTCCATGCATCAGTGTATTCGCTAACAAGGGGATATTTCCCATTCCACCTGACATAACAACGACGTTTGGTTTTCCTATGAGTTCTGAAAATCGCTCTTTCCAGCGACTGTCATTGGGATGAGCCCGAACCAGCAAACTCACATCTTTACCGTAGACTCCGTGGGATATTTTCTTTTGAAGAAAACTCACGATCCCCGGCTCATGGGTACCCAGTCGCTCACTATTAGCAGCGAAAACCACCAACTTATGTTTCGGGTCGATACCGATCGAACCAAGAAATATGGCTCGATCCTGGAAAACCCGTGGATCCTTATAAGCATCCATTTGAGGCCAGCCTACAATATCAATCTTATCCGCTTTCATTCCATGAAACTTCGTCAGCTCCTGTTTCATAACCTCGCTATTCACAATATAACGATCACAACCCGGGCAGATTGGACCCTTGGTGGTTGGACGATCCCAGCTACCAATTACCCCAATGGCTTTGAGATTATGTTTTCGTATACAAATTGAATAATCCCGGTAAATAAGACTTTGCACATACCACAAGACAATCATGTCGATGGGAGTTTCCTTGAAGAATTGCGCAATAGCGCGATCCGAAACCTGCCAGCTCGCATAGTAATAAGCGTAAATGAGCCGATATAACCATCGACTACCAGGAAGTGGCCAGCCAAATTTTGGTGCAACGTAGTTCCCCGCAATCACTTCTCTTTTTTGGCGCTCCCGATCCAGACCCTGCTTGAATTGATGGGCCTTAAACCCACAGAGGTGATTAAAACGATAGGATAGGTTTCCATAGTCCATGCCAATTTTGCTGAGCCTGACACTCAGTGAACGTAATATTCTCTTAGCGAGGGATTGCTGAGGTAGTGATTCACATGGCCATTCCAGCTGGCGCCACTCCACACCACCAGGCAACCTGGAACTGGACTCCTCATCGCTACTGATAACCAGAATACGTTTCTTGCCTTCGCGTTTTAGCATCGCCAGAACGTCGCTCTCCACCAGCGCCCGAAAAGCCATGGAATTTGGAACCACGATAACAAAAGCCCGGTTTTGCATTAGACAAGACCTACCCTAAAAAAGGGCCTGTTCTCCCTCTCTGGATTAATAGGCAATGGTTTTTTGGATCTGCCACTCACAGGTTGCAAGCACATCAGCGATTCTTACCCCGGCTTTTCCATCGCCGTACAAACTATCGCTCTCGTAATGCCCATGCTCCATTTGGCGCTTTATACCCTGCAAAATTTGTTGTTGATTATTTTCAACGTCGATGACATTCTTTCCTCGTTCGCGCATATTCTGTCTACTACCGATGTTTACCGTTGGGGTTCCGATAAACGCACCGTCACGAATGGCGCTACTTGAATTTCCAATTAGGCAAGTAGTCCGTTTCATTAGGGAGATATAAACGTCCGTGGGCAAATTCTTAAAATAGTGAAACTCACCAGTATCTTCATGCTCCCGGAACTTCCTGATACCTCGGGAGATACCGTCAGAGCCAGCATCTCCGTTTGGCCACAGTACGATAGCAGGGAGACCGATCTCCTTTATGGCTCGCAGGGACTGATAAATTTGCGCTTCATCTCCACCATATTCGGTAGTCACAGGATGTTGGGAGAGCAGAATAAATGGCTGATTAATATCCAGTTTATTTCCAACGCCATCTTCAAACAGATGTGTTAAATCCACCGAATCCAGATCATTAAGCATATCTGCCACCAAATCGATTCTCGGACAACCGACAAGATGGACCGTCTCTGGTCGTTCGCCCAGTTTTATAATGCGCTCGCTGGCATCCCGGCTTGCTGGAAAATGAATGTGTGCAAACTTGGTAATGGCGTGGCGAATGCTTTCGTCGATGGTTCCAGTTACCTCTCCCCCCATGGTATGCGCTAAAGCGATATTCATATAGGTCGCAGCAAGGGTGGTAGACATGGTTTCAAATCGATCACCCACTGTGATCACCACATCGGGCTTAAGACGATTAAACGCCGTGGCCAGCTCAATGAGACCAAGCCCGGTGGACTTTGCCATGGTTAAAGGCGTTTCCCCCTCTACCAGCATATGAACTTCCTCGTCCACATTGAACCCATCTTTACGTACCAGATCCACCACGGATCCATATCGATCAAGCAAAGCGGAAGCCATGGCAACAACCTGGAGCGACAAATCTGTGTGATTTTCAATCGCCTTCATGGCGGACTTTATACTGCTGTAATTCGCCCTTGAGCCAACCACGACACATATTTTTCTCATCAAATTCGTCTCTTTTTATCGCCTAATTTTTTGATGACCCGAACTCAATATCAGCGTCACTTAGCAATTGCCCTTCCGGCACATCCTGGGCAACTCTTGCACCAATGATATTTCTGAAATCCGCAGCAGAAATTCCCGATCCTGGCTTTTTATAGCACAGCATTGCCTCGGTAACCGTTTCACCCCGCTTCAGGTCAGTCCCAGCCACAATGCTTTTTTGAAAAATAAATTTCATATCTGCAAAGTCTTCGATATTGTCCTTGTCCACCGGGGTAGCCAGCATGGTCGAGATTTCCCTAACTCCTTTTACCATGTCACGAAAATCCTCAGGCTCTGATGCTAAAGGTGCATCGCTTCCGTACATGGCATTGCTAAAAGTGAGGTGCTTTTCAATGCATCTGGCTCCTTTACTAACAGCAGAAAAAGCCGCATAGTTGGTTTGGGTGTGGTCCGAAAAACCAATGGGACAGTGATAACGATCCTGCATCTCATCCAAGACATTTAGCCCCACCCTTTGCACCGGACATGGATACATGGAAGTGCACTGTAGCACCGTTAAATCTGTTTGATCCAGTTCGTTCACAGCAGCGTCCAATTCCTCCCAGTTACTCATCCCAGAGGAAAGTAATATCGGTTTTCCCGTGGACTTCAGTTTAGCAAGCAATGGTAAGTTGGTTACCTCTCCAGAAGGTACTTTATATCGGTCAATTCCAATTTCTTCCAACCAGTCTACCGCTAATTCTGAAAAAGGAGATGACGCAAATTCAATACCAATGCTATCGCAGTGATTTTTGATTTGCTTCCACTGATCCAGCGAAAAGCCAGTTCGATTAAAATAGTCAAAACGACTTTCCGCTGAAAAATATCCCGGCGAGGGAGCATTACTGAGTGTTTCTGCCTCAGCGATATGGGTTTGGTATTTCACCACATCCGCGCCTAGCTCCTGGGCAAGATCAGCCAGTTTTAGCGCATTACCAAAACTACCGTCATGCACGGAACCAACCTCTGCGATTATGAGTACATCATTCATATAATTTGATACCTGCGGTGTCCGTAACGGATGGAACAGTTCCTGAAAAAGGGCCCATCCTGATAGAGAAACCATTAATCATTTCATTATCCGGGCCACTATTCAGGTGGTCATAGTTTTTCTATTCGTTTAATCTGTTCTTCGATTTCTGCCATGGCAGACTCAGCCCGGGCCAGTTTCTGTTTTTCTTTTTCAACAATATCTGCCGGAGCATTGGCGACGAATTTTTCGTTTCCAAGTTTTCCTGTCAGACGACCCACTTCCTTCCGGGCATTATCCATTTCTTTTTGGAGCCGGCCCAATTCCGCCTCCTTATCGATCAAATCGGCTAGGGGAATCAGGATTTTGGCTTCTCCAGCAAGTTTCATCGCTGACTCAGGCACTTCATTGGAATCAACCATATCAACGCTCTCTGCTTTAGCCATAAAAGCGAATGTGGCCGCATTTTCTTTCCAGACAGCCTGCTGTTCCTTACTGAGATCAGACAATAACACTGGTACTTTCTTCCCTGGGGAAATATTCATCTCTCCCTTAATTTGCCGTACAGCCTGAATAGCGTCCATCAACCAAACCATTTGACCTTCTGCAACATCATCCACTTTCCGCTGTTCCGGCGCTGGATAAGGCTGATTCATAATGGTGTCACCGGTACGACCAGCATATGGGGCGATTTGTTGCCATATTTCCTCGCTGATAAAAGGCATAATGGGATGAATCAGTCGCATTGCTGCCTCGAAAACGCGCACCAGCGTCCGGCGAGTCCCTATTTGCAACTGAACAGAAGCTTCATCACTATCCAATCCGGAATCATTGAGTACGGGTTTACATAACTCCAGATACCAGGAACAATAGTTGTCCCAAATAAACTCATAGATTTCTCTGGCAGCCAGGTCAAAACGATAACTCTCGACGTTCTGCGCTACTTTTTGCTCTGTCCGCTGCAACCTGGAGATAATCCAGCGATCTGCCAAAGACAAGGTGAAAGCGTCATCAGCCTGTCCGCAGTTCCTGTCTTCGCATTGCATGAGCACGAATCTCGCCGCATTCCAGATTTTGTTGCAAAAGTTTCGGTATCCTTCGGTTCGTCCCAGATCAAAATTAACATCACGACCATTTGAAGCCAGTGCAGCAAATGTAAACCGTAAGGCGTCGGTTCCGAAGCTCGGGATTCCATCTGGAAAATCGTCCCGGGTCTGCTGGTCGATTTTTTTTGCGAGGTGGGGCTGCACCATTCCTTTAACACGTTTTTCTACTAATGTTTCCAATTCGATGCCGTCAATGATATCGATAGGATCAAGCACATTACCTTTGGACTTGGACATCTTCTGACCATGGGCATCACGTACCAATCCGTGAATATAGACCTGCTTAAAAGGCACCTGTCCCATGAACCGGGTTCCCATCATGATCATACGGGCAACCCAAAAGAAGATAATATCAAAACCGGTAACCAGAACACTGGTCGGGTAAAAAGCCTGTAGACGGTCTGTTTGCGCCGGCCAACCCAGGGTAGAGAAAGGCCATAATGCCGAACTAAACCACGTATCCAGCACATCTTCATCCTGACGAAGTAACAATGCCTCGTCCAGAGAATACTTTTCTCTTACGGCCTCCATGGTTTTGCCAACGTAAATATTGCCTTCCTCATCATACCAGGCGGGAATTCGATGCCCCCACCATATCTGCCTGGATATACACCAGTCTTCAATATTCTCAAGCCATTGATAATAGGTTTTACTCCAATTTTCAGGAACAAATTGAATGCTGCCGTCTCTCACCACATTGATTGCCGGGTCAGTTATAGCCGCTTTGCCCCCTGGTCTTCCGTCTTCCTGCACATCCCGAGTGAGATCCACATACCATTGATCGGTTAAATATGGTTCTACAATGGCATTCGTTCTGTCACCTCTTGGTATCATCAGTTTATGGTCATCCACTTTTTCCAACAAACCGATTTCATCCAAATCGTTAATGATTTGCTTGCGAGCCTCGCTACGATCCATTCCAACGTATTGAGCTGGAATCAGCTCTCCTTCGTCGATCTCACTATCATTAATATTTGGGCGAATGGCAGCATCATCAGTAAATAGATTAATAAGACCGCCATGAGGTTGATTGATCATCACGTCGCTATGACGATGACGCATCCATACCTGATAGTCGTTAAAATCATGAGCAGGAGTAATTTTCACACAACCAGATCCAAATTCGGGATCCACGTACTCGTCAGCAATAATGGGAATTTTCCGATTTGTCAGGGGCAGGTGAACGTATTTCCCGACCAGCCTCTGATACCTTTCATCTGAAGGGTGAACCGCAACGGCACTGTCACCTAACATGGTTTCAGGACGCGTTGTTGCCACAACCAATACCTCTTCTGAATCCACAACGGGGTAACGTAAATGCCAAAGATGTCCCTGCTCTTCCTCGGACAAAACTTCAAGATCAGATAGTGCCGTGTGTAAAACCGGATCCCAGTTGACCAGCCTCTTACCCCGATAAATAATGCCGTCATCATATAGCTGAACAAAAACCTCATTCACAGCATCGCTCAAACCTTCATCCATGGTGAAACGCTCATTATCCCAATCCGGCGAAGCACCCATGCGGCGAAGTTGTTGAGTAATCATTCCTCCAGACTCTTCTTTCCACTGCCAAACCTTCTCAATGAATTTTTCCCGACCATAGTCGTGACGGGTTTCCCCGTTGGCATTGATGAGTCGTTCAACCACCATTTGCGTGGCGATCCCTGCATGATCCATCCCGGGCTGCCAAAGTGTCGGAATACCTTTCATTCGATGGTAACGAGTTAAAGCATCCATGATAGTGTCCTGAAACGCATGCCCCATGTGTAAGCTACCTGTGACATTGGGAGGTGGAATCATGATGCAATAGGTGGGGGTTCCCGGAGTCGCCTCCCTGGGAGAAAAATGGTCTTTTTCTTCCCAATACTGGTACCAGCGGGTTTCTATATCATGCGGGTTATAGGATGTTTCCAATGCCATGGTCTGGAGTCTAGTATCGTTTGATGCGCCTATTGACGCGGTAAAACTTCGTTCGTTCTCTATTCAGGGGGGGTAGTTAGTTGTGTTCTTCGACCCAGGCTGTACTATCCAAATTCGGTTTTAGCGTCATAGCTGATGAATCTTTGGTTCAATGCCATTTTCACGGTAATACCGAAATCGTACTCGACCCAGTTGTTTTTGCTCAGCATTATCCACAATAAAATCGGCGATCCTTTTGTATTTAGCAGCATCTATAGGAACTTCCGCCTGTAACGATATAAGGAGATCAAGATCCTCAACGCCACTATTCCCGGGACCAATCTGTATCGGAAATTTGCGCCAATCCATACCGGGCTCCCGGAGAGCATGGGGAACAAAGCTTTCCTGGGAAAAAGTCCATAGCAAACTATCAAGGAATCTGCTTTGTTGTTGGTCCCCGGTTTGCATATAGATCTTCATCCCCCGTTCATGGGCTTTATTTGCAATTCGACAAGCTACTTTAAGTTTCCCGGCGTCGTCAACGGGACCAAGCAAATAAAAATCAACCTGCTCCATCATCCTACCGATTACAGGAAATTAACCAAACAATAATCAAAACCCGATAAAGTTGTCAGAGTTAGCTGGCACGGTCGATCAAAAACTCAACCAATAATGGAACAGGTCGTCCGGTTGCACCTTTTTCACCCCCAGATTTCCATGCTGTTCCCGCAACATCAAGGTGAGCCCAATTGAAGTTACTCGCGAAATGCTTCAAAAAGCAGGCGGCAGTAACCGCACCGGCGCCTTTCCCGCCGATGTTCGCAAGATCGGCAAAATTACTTTTGAGCTGTTTATCATAGGCATCCCATACGGGCATCCGCCAGGCCCGATCCCCAGCGGCCTGACCCGCCTTGTCAAGCTCTTCTGCCAAACTATCGCAGTTGCTGAAAAGTCCACTTGCCTGCTCTCCTAATGCGACAACGCATGCACCGGTGAGCGTGGCAATATCAACCACCGCCACAGGTTTAAAACGTTCCGCATAGGTTAGCGCATCACATAATATCAGTCGTCCTTCAGCATCAGTATTCAGTATTTCAATGGTCTTTCCTAACATACTCGTGACGATGACTCCGGCATTGTTGGCAGCCC
>JAALKB010000149.1 GCA_011088265.1 Gammaproteobacteria bacterium | reverse complement strand
GTTTATACTGGATATGTAGCCTTTTCGGGTTCTTCAGGGACGACTAGACTAATCATCTTGAGAAGATTAGTCTATGAACAGGAAACCAGGATATCCCCCAGAAGTACGGGAACGCGCAGTACATCTGGTAACGACTGTCACCGGAGTTGGTATGATCTGGATTGTGGAAAATGCCATGGGGAGTTACAAGAACAACGTTGACTACAGCGAAGAACGCCTCTCGATGGTGAAGATCATGGCCTGCCTAAATTGAATCAGGGCACTTGCCGTCATTTTCGCCTTAGCTATTGCTTTTGTATCGGTGGTGGTTAATCTAAAACTGGATTGGGAGGAGGAGTGTGTGCCGGTCTGAGCGGAGCTGGTTTTTGAGTTTTACTTGGTAATGACACTTCTACAATTTAATACTGATGATTCAGAAAGTGATCGAATGAGGACGGGGCATGTCGTCAAGAAAACGGTTAATTTTATCTTTCATTTTTTGGGAGGCGCCTATTCCAAGCTTGGTTCGCCTAAATAGTACATCCTCAGCAGTTGTGGCCCATTCATAAGCTACTAAATATTCAATTTCTTTTTGATAAAGTCCTGAACCAAAATGCTCACCCAAGTCTGTGTACGATTTTGAATCTCCGAGAATATTCTTTGAAATCGTGCCATAGGTGCGTGTAAACCGATAGATTTCCTCCCTGGTCAGGAAGAAGTATTTGTTGTGTAATTGTTCAGCTAAATCCATTATGCCTTCTGCTGAAAACTCCCCACCTGGTAATTTTGATTGAGCTGTCCAGGCAGGGTTGCGCTTGCCTAAATAGGATTCGATGTGTTGAACAACTGTCTCGGACAATCTACGATATGTAGTTATTTTTCCGCCGAATATATTGATAAGAGGTGGTGTTTTCCCAGACCGAACATCGATAACGTAATCTCGAGTAGCTTCTTGCGCGTTAGGTGCATCATCGTTGAACAGTGGTCTAATTCCAGAGAAGCTCCAAACCACATCTTCTTCTGAGATTTGTTTTTGAAAATAAGCATTAGCAGATTCGCATAAATATTCTCGCTCCTGGTTTTCTATATTTATCGAACCCACTCTCGGTCCGTGATCTTGATCTGTTGTACCTATTAAAGTGTAGTTCTCTTCATAGGGAATAGCGAAGATGATACGACCATCAGTGTTTTGAAAGATATATGATTTCTCATGGTCAAATATTTTGTTTACTACGATGTGGCTACCACGTACAAGGCGAACGTTTTTATTAACGTGGGAATTACTCAGCGTATCAAGGACTTCGTCTACCCATGGTCCTGCGGCATTTACCAGTATGCGTGACTTTCGTGTGGCCTCCTTTCCAGTAAGACTGTTTTGTATACGTATAAGCCAAATGTTATCTATCCGTTTCGCATCGATCACACGGGTGTGTACATTCATCTCGGCCCCTCTTTTTGCAGCGTCCATAGCATTCAGCACAACCAGTCGCGCGTCGTCTACCCAGCAGTCTGAATACTCTAAACCGAGTTCCAAATTCGATTTAAGTGCGTTACCTACACTACCTGTTGTTAGGTCTACTTTGCAGGATCCAGGTAATAAATGGCGATAGCCCAAGTGATCATAGATAAATAAACCCAGGCGTAATAACCAAAATGGACACATTTCTTCTTTATGCGGTAGAACAAATCGCATAGGGCTAACAATATGCGGTGCCATTTGTAAAAGTACTTCTCGTTCTTGTAGTGCCTTTCGAACTAGTTTGAATTCATAGTGTTCAAGATATCGTAGTCCACCATGAATGAGTTTCGACGATGAGGATGAAGTGCCGGACGCAAGATCATTGGCTTCACATAGGCACACTGAAAACCCTCGGCCAATAGCGTCTCGTGCAATACCTGTCCCATTGATTCCGCCACCGATCACCAAAATATCGAATAGTTTGTCGGATTCTTCTGCGGTGTTCTCTTCCACGTTACTACTTCAAACTGAAAGGCTATAAGTTTGTAATTTTGTGGGCACTTAGCAGACGATTGGCGACCTCTACAAAGCCGTTTCCTGCGCTATTTTTACAAATGTATTTCGGTTTATCGGTCAAAAACTCCAATGTATTGAGCACATTTGCAACACCAATCGAGTAGTCGAAATAGTGAAACATCTGCGCGTCATTTGGAGAGTCTCCAACAAACAATGATTGTTGTTGGATGTTTGTTTCATCAATTCCGAAACACTCTTCGAGCGCTTGCACGCTACTAGAAAGTTTGCTGTGATTACCAAACCAGCAGTTCACGTGAATTGAGCTGACTTTCGCCGTAGCACCTGCTTCTTCAGCATGGGCCACAATGGATCTAATGTCTTTTGATGGCAATGGCGTGACATCTTCAGCAACATCAATAGCCAGGTCTGCAATACGGTAGTCCTGATCCGAGGCGGCCCGACACCCAGGTATTTCAGTTTCTAGCTTTTCACGAAGCGCTAGCAGCCTTTTCGTATCTTGTACACGTTCGGTTTTATCCTGGCTAAAGCGCTTATTCATAATCTTAGTGGTGTTGTCGTATCTAAAATAGAAAGCGCCATTTTCGCCGACGATGGCATCCACAGGCCACATTCGCGCAATATGATCGCACCACCCTGCGCTCCGACCAGTGACTGGTATGACTTTGATTTTCGCGTTTTTAAGTGCTTCAAGCGCGCTATAGGCTTCGCTCGTCAATCGCCCATCAGTAGTTAAAGTATCGTCAATATCAGTTAAAACCACCTTTATTCCGCGAAAGGCCTCGGTAGACATGCTCGCTAATTCTTTCATATATATTAAGGTTCCATTCGGGATAGTTATTAATATCGTTTAAGAAAAAATGCCGTTGAAAAAGATATTAAATAAATAAAATTATGATTTAGATTATAAATTCAAATGAATAATTATAATAGTTCATTTGACCATTGTTATAGATGTAATCTATCCAATTGATGATAAATATCGAGTATGAAGGCACAATGAATACAATATATTGACGGATATATTCATATGACCTAAAGTAAGCTTCTTATGAACATATATTAGTTATGATGGTACTGACTGACAGGCAAGCGATTATTTCTGAATTATTGCGTGATAAATCGCTGTTATCCGTTGATTATCTTGCGGAAAAATTGGCCGTAACTACTCAAACGATACGCCGTGATATCAACGTCCTGTGCGATTTAGGTGTTGCACGACGACGCCATGGTGGCGTTGAGCCTCTTTCTACGGGTGGAAACCTGGCTTACGGATCACGACAAGTTTTAAACCGTAACGGCAAGTTACTTGTCGCCAAGGCGGTGGCGGAACAAGTTGCGAACAACAGTTCAATATCCATGGGGATAGGTACAACCCCTGAATTTGTTGCAAATGCACTTCTCAAGCATAAACGATTGCGCATTTTTACTAACAGTTTGAGTGTGGCGCAAATTGCGAGCGAAAATGTCGGGTTCGAGATTAATGTCTCTGGAGGGCGCCTTCGAAATCAGGATAGAGACATGCTTGGAAATACTGTCGAGACATTCTTTGAATCTTATAAAACGGATATCGGGATTTTTGGAGTGGCAGGAGTTGATACAGATGGCACTCTACTGGACTTTTATGATGAAGAAGTTCGAGTTCGCAACTTAATTCGAAGTAACTGTCGACAAAGTTATCTGGTGTTGGATCACCACAAATTTGGCCGGTCTGCTCACGTACGAGGTGGCCAAATTCAAGACGTTACGAAAGTCTTTAGCGACAGAAAGCCACCGGACGAAATAGGTCAAATGTTAGAAAATTCAGATGCTGAGCTAATCATTTGCGGCGATGGGGATGCCGTAGGAACGAGGATAGAGGGTGAGTGAAATAAAGATTACCGGTCTCAGTCGCACGTGGGGCACAGTTGAAGCGGTTAAAAAAGTATCGTTTATCGTTCCGGAAAAATCATTCACGGTATTGCTAGGCCCTTCAGGATGTGGGAAATCGACTTTATTACGAATGATTTCCGGGCTTGAGGAAATTACCGAAGGTAGCGTACATATCGGTAGTCGTGATGTGACTAACGTTGAGGCTTCCGATCGCGGAGTGTCGATGGTTTTTCAATCTTATGCACTGTTCCCACATTTATCTGTGAAAGAGAACATCCAGTTCGGTCTAAAAGTTAGGCGCGTGCCATCAAAAGAGCGAGAGGATCGTATGAGATATGCTGCAGATGTGGTTGGGTTAACTGAATTGCTGGATCGAAAACCCGCCAATCTTTCCGGTGGGCAAAGACAGCGGGTTGCATTAGCACGGTCTATTGTTTCCGAAAAATCGGTTTGTCTGATGGATGAACCACTGTCAAATCTCGACGCTAAATTACGCGCTGAAATGCGTGACCAAATAAGAAATTTACAACAACGCCTTGGTATAACCGTGGTTTATGTGACTCACGATCAGGTAGAGGCGATGTCAATGGCGGATCAAATTGTACTATTAAACTTGGGCGAAATCGTACAGATTGGTGAGCCGCAGCAACTATACAGCTATCCCGCCAACGTTTTTGCGGCGCAGTTTGTAGGTGTACCACCGATGAATGTTTTAGAAACTAAAGAAATTGAAAAAAGTGACCTTCCGGTTGCAATTCGTTCATTGGTTGAAAGTACACCCGAAGCCCGCTCTATTGGTGTTCGTCCAGAGTCTATTCAAATTACAGAGCATGGGTTTCCGGTAGAAGTATTTGCTGTGGATTATTTTGGCGGAGAAACTGTAGTAAGGGTTCGGCATTTGACCAACGAGTTTTATATTCGTGTTGCGGGCCATCCAAAGATTCGACTGAGTGACAAGCTAACCATTACTTGGGACCCGGAAGATACGCACTTGTTTGACGATAAAAATCAACGAATATGATGTTCTGTAATTGAATCATAGAATTGAATTGACTAAATCAAACCTGAGTGAATTAACAATATTAACAACATCATGAGAGAGTATTATGAATATTTTTAAAAAGATAACCGTTGGTATTGCCACGGCATTGAGTATTTCAATGGTGCCGGGTTTGGCAACTGCTGACACCGAATTGACAATGTATTATCCTGTCGCGGTCGGTGGCCCACTTACCAAAACCGTTGACAAAATGGTGGAAGGTTTTATGGCCGAAAACCCAGACATCAAAGTGAATGCGATTTATGCTGGAAACTATAACGATGCACGTATAAAGGCCTTGGCAGCATTGGAAAGTGGTCAACCCGCACAACTGTCTGTCATGTTTTCAATCGACATATACGAGTTGATTGAATTAGACGCTATCGTGCCGTTTGATGATGTTGTATCAACCGATGAAGAGCGAGCGTGGCTAAATTCGTTTTACCCAAGCCTGATGGAAAATGGTGTTACTGCAGAAAAAACCTGGGGTGTCCCTTTTCAGCGTTCAACAATTGTTATGTATTACAACAAAGATGCATTTCGTGCCGCAGGCCTTGATCCAGAATCTCCACCAGCAACCTGGGATGAACTCGTAGATGCTGGTAAAAAGTTAACAAAAGACGATGGCTCGCAATGGGGATTAATGATCCCTTCAACTGGATATCCTTATTGGATGTTTGGTGCTCTTGCAATGCAAAACAACGAAACACTAATGAATGGTGCAGGTGATGCAACCTATTTCAACAATCCAGGTGTTGTTGAAGCGCTTTCTTTCTGGAAGGATCTGGGTAGCACACATAAAGTTATGCCAGAAGGCACTATCGAATGGGGCACGTTACGTCAGAATTTCCTGGAAGGTCAAACAGCGATGATGTGGCATTCGACCGGGAATCTAACTACGGTTAAAAATAATGCAACTTTCGATTTCGGCGTTGCAATGCTTCCTGCAGGACAACGACGTGGAACACCAACGGGTGGCGGTAACTTTTATATTTTCAAAGATACCACTGATGAAGAACGTGCGGCTTCACTAAAGCTGATCAAATATATGACTGCACCTGAAAGTTCTGCAGCGTGGTCTGTAGCAACAGGCTATATGGGAATTAGTCCTTCTTCGTATGAAACCGATACCCTTAAATCCTATATTTCTGAATTCCCACCTGCTGCTGTGGCACGCGATCAGTTGGAGTTTGCTACTGCTGAGTTATCTACTTATCAAGCGGGACGAGTGCGAAAAGCATTAGACGATGCGCTTCAGGCAGCATTGATCGGCAGTAAGTCTCCAGAAGAAGCTTTATCAGAAGCACAGGCAACTGCAGATCGAGTACTTAAGGTTTATCGTTAGTCGTTCAAGGGCTATGAAAGGCGTTTAATGTCGTCTTTCATAGCTATTTTATATAGCTGCCGGAATCATGAATATTAAAGCTCAAAACGTTCAAGGTTGGTTGTTATTTGCACCAGCAGCTATATTGTTGGTGGCTTTTACGCATTACCCGACTATTGCAACATTTGTGAATAGTCTCTTTACTAATAGTTCTATTATTAGGCCTTCCCGTTTTTCTGGCTTTGAAAGCTATCAGAATCTTGCTAGTGACCCAATATTCTGGAAAGTGTTAGTCAACAACATGTGGTTAGCATTGGGTACGATTCCAACTTCAATTGCCCTTGCAATCATAATGGCACTGATCGTAAATAAAGCGATTGCAGGACGGGGTTTTTTGCGAATGGCGTACTTTACCCCGACCATGTTACCTATGATCGCGGTCGCCAATATTTGGCTGTTTTTTTTATGCTCCAGAAATTGGTTTGTTAGACAAAGCTTTAGGCATCTTTGGCGTGGAGACTCCTAATTGGTTAGGTGATACCACCACAGTCTTGCCGTCGATCATTGTGATGACGATTTGGAAAGAGGCTGGGTTTTTTATGATTTTTTATTTGGCAGGTTTGCAAACAATTTCATCCGAATTGGAAGAGGCTGCGAAACTTGAAGGTTCATCGCGGTGGAACTATTTCTGGCGGATACAATTCCCTTTATTGCTCCCAACAACGTTATTTGTATTTATTAATGCTTTTTTAAATTCGTTTAAGTTGGTAGATCATCTATTTGTTCTAACTAAAGGTGGCCCCGACAATGCCAGTAATTTAATCCTATATTATATTTACGAAACCGCATTTTCGTTTCTCGATACTTCCTATGCATCTGCGCTCACAGTTGTGTTGTTAATCGCCTTGGCTCTGGCCGCATTAGGCCAATTCTTCTTCATGGATAAGCGTGTTCACTATCGATGAAAATTACCGTATTTCAGAATTTCCTTCAGAGTCTTCGTTTGGGTGCCAGCTTGGAATTGATAGGTGCCTATTTGCTCGCAATATTTTGGATATTTCCTTTGCTGTATGCTTTTTGGGCGGCGTTCCATGCCCCGCAATACGCTGTTCATTTTGAGTTGTTTGCACCTCTCACTCTAGAGAACTTTCGTGAAGTTATGTCCCAGGCGCCATTTATTAGGTATGCGTTGAATACATTTTTAGTCGTGAGTTTTCTGTTGCCACTGCAGTTGGTTATATCGACATTGGCCGCGTATGCTTTCGCTAAATTTAAATTCTTCGGATCCAACGTCGCATTTGTTTTAGTTCTAGTACAGTTAATGATTACGCCAGAGATACTGATCGTTCAAAACTATGGGACTTTGGCTTCTCTTGGTATGGTAGACACTATTGCTGGAATCGGTCTTCCGTACATTGCTAGCGCATTTTGTATTTTTTTGTTACGACAGACATTTAAATCGATTCCGAAGGAACTTGAAGATGCCGCCCAATTAGAAGGTTGCGGAACTATGGGGTTACTGTGGAAAGTTTATGTGCCGCTAGCAATGCCAACTTATTTGGCTTTTTCTTTGGTATCTCTAAGTCATCACTGGAACAACTTTTTGTGGCCGCTAATTGTCACTAATTCTTTGGAAACCAGGCCTTTAACGGTTGGTCTTGGGGTCTTTGGTGCGCCAGAATCAGTCGTAGACTGGTCTCTAATATCTGCGGCCACTTTGTTATCTGTAGCGCCATTGCTTATTGCGTTTTTATTGTTCCAAAAACAGTTTGTTCAATCTTTCATGCAAGCTGGAATTAAATAGTGAGGATTGTAAGTTGGAACATCCAGAATGGTCTGGGTGTGGACAAAGTACTGTCACTAGATCGTATCGCTAACACCATAACCGCTATGGGAGAGGCTGATGTTATTTGTCTACAGGAAGTATCAGTCAACATGGAACTAGCCGATGGTTCTACTACGGATCAAGTTCAAGAATTGTGTCGCTTGTTTGATGGATACGCTTCTTTTTTCGGGGTCGCAGTTGATATTGCGGTAACAGCTTTTGCTTCAGGTGAGCGGGCGCAATACGGAAATTTAGTGCTTTCTCGTTTACCAGTTCAATCTGTTTTTTACCATTTGCTACCACAGCCTGCTGATGGTTGTATTAAACAAATGCCACGCCAGATGGTGGAAATCACTGTCGAAACACCGAACCAATCGTTACGAATCATGACGACACACCTGGAGTATCATTCCGAAGCACAACGATACGCACAAACCAAGCGACTCATGGAAATACAGTCCGAGGTTGTTTCGCTTGAAAGTGATCCGCCATTTGCTCAACCTAAAGGTCCATACGCGAAACTTGAACGACCTGGTAACTGTATTGTTTGTGGGGACTTTAATTTTCTCCAGGATTCACCAGAATATAGATTGGTAACCAACTCAGCGTCACCCGAATTTAGATTAATTGATGCCTGGACGTCGATTAACCCCAATGAACCTCATCCTCCAACTTGCGGTATATACGATTCTCAACAATGGCCACAAGGCCCACATTGTAGAGATTTTATATTTGTTAGCACCGGTTTGGTGGACCAAATTACTCAGGTATCTGTGGATATAGATACGAATGCTTCTGATCACCAACCCTTGGAGATTATTCTAGAGGATTGAGTAATTTAATAGGGCAAATTGGTAAAATGGTTAGCCAACAAATCTGGCTTTCGCTTCAATTAGATGAGTTGTGCTGATGGGTGCGAACTCGGATACCTCGATGTTGTTTTTGGCAATAGGATTGCTGGGTAGTGTGTCTCTGCTTCTTTGGGGGAGTTTTACCGTTCGATCAGCGATGGAACGGTCATTTGAAGTCACTATCAGAAATATAGTTTCAAGTGCCGCATCTGGCTCTGTTAAAGCAGTGATTGGCGGGATACTCACTGCATTTATGATGCAAAGTGCAACTGCGACGATCTTGCTTTCTACATCACTAATGGGATCAGGTGGTTTATCGCTTACAGCAGTTACTGCTGTCATTATCGGTGCTGATCTCGGATCTGCTCTCGCTACTCGACTACTCTATCTTGACTTAAGTTTATTATCACCTTTGTTGTTATGTGTTGGTGTTGGCTTTCATCTGTTTTCGCAAACATGGCGTGGAAAATACTTTGGCAGAATTCTTGTTGGTTTGGGTATGATGTTGCTTGCGATCATCTTGATGAAGCATGCTATTGAGCCGTTGATCTCAACCAATCTATCCAAAGAATGGGTGTCTGTTTTGCTTTCCGCACCTTGGATTGCCCTGATATTAGCCGCTATCTTGACCTGGTTAGCGCATTCCAGCGTGGCGATGGTTTTGATAATCGCTACTTTGGCGCAAAGTCGTCTTCTCCCTTCAGAATTGATTGTGATGATGTTGCTTGGAATTAATATCGGCGCTGGAGTCATAGCTTTACCCTTAGTCAGTGTCGATAAAACTGAGGCCCGGTCGGCAATTCTAACCAATATTTTGTTTCGTACGGTGTTAGCTATAGTCGGATCGTTATTGATTAAAGTAATTGTCGATGGCCTGCCGATTCT
>JAALKB010000148.1:6890-9807 GCA_011088265.1 Gammaproteobacteria bacterium | reverse complement strand
TCCAGTTTATACTGGATATGTAGCCTTTTCGGGTTCTTCAGGGACGACTATGTAGAGATTAGACCTACGACAAAAGATGTAAATAGGGTTGGGGTTGGGTTTGCACTATACTTTCATGCCTATTTCTGCACCGCTTTTGCGTGTGTGTTACTTTTGTCTTTATTAAGGAAATTGAATGGTGTCTGAATCTGAAACCGTATTGGGTCTAATAAAAAGGGGGCGTTCGTCTTCGGTCGCGATTTGTTATGAAAATCAAGCGCCGTTGACTTATCAAGGGTTTGGGGAGTTAGCGATTGATACCGTTTCGGCGCTTAATCAGATAGGGATTGGCCGCAATGACAGGGTGGCCATTGTTTTGCCTAATGGGGCGATGATGGCGACGGCCTTCGTTTGTGTTTCAGGGGCGGCGACGACGGCGCCGCTTAATCCAAATTACCGGCAAGAGGAGTTTGAGTTTTATCTCGATGATTTGAATGCGCGGGCGTTAATGGTTGAACAAGGGAGTGATTCTCCGGCAATTGATGCGGCGAAAAAACTAGGTATTTTAGTGATTTATCTGGTGGCTGATGATAGTCAGTCCACAGGCTGTTTTCGATTGGAAACGGTGGATGATGCGAAGCTAGAACCATCAGGCGACGGAAGCTCGGGTCTGGCGGAAGCTTCGGACGTCGCGCTGATTTTGCATACTTCCGGCACCACTTCGCGACCCAAGATTGTGCCTTTGACCCATCAAAATGTCTGCGCATCCGCAGCAAATATTGTGGCGTCTCTGGATTTGACTGATCAGGACCGTTGCATGAATATCATGCCCTTATTTCATATTCATGGATTGATTGCGGTCATATTGTCGTCGCTTCGGGCGGGGGCGAGTGTTTACTGCACGCCGGGCTTTAATGCCTTGAAATTTTTTACCTGGATGGAAGACGCAAAACCCACCTGGTATTCGGCAGTGCCGACTATGCATCAGGCGATTCTCTCTCGGGCGGGTCGGGCTAAATCAATCATTGATGCGCATCCTCTGCGATTGATTCGATCATCGTCATCTTCGCTACCGCCCCAGGTGATGGCGGAGTTGGAAGCGACTTTCCAGACTCCGGTGATCGAAGCCTATGGTATGACCGAGGCTGCTCACCAAATGGCGAGTAATCCTTTGCCACCGCTCGGCAGAAAACCAGGCACCGTTGGCCTTGCGGCGGGACCGGAGGTGGCGATTATGAATGAACAGGGAGATCTTCTGACTCAGGGTGAGATTGGGGAGATTGTCATTCGCGGTGATAATGTGACCGAAGGGTATGAAAATAACCCCAAGGCGAATGCCGAGAACTTTACCAGTGGCTGGTTTCGAACCGGAGACCAGGGAACGATCGATAATGAAGGTTATATTGCTATTACTGGACGGTTGAAAGAAATCATCAATCGTGGAGGTGAGAAAATTTCTCCACGAGAAGTGGACGAGGTATTGATGGATCATCCCGCCATCTCGCAATGTGTGACCTTCGCCATGCCTCATGCAAAGTTGGGCGAGGAGGTGGCCGCAGCAGTGGTATTACGTGATGGCGAAACGGCGGATGAAAAAGCGATTCGCGACTTTATGGCCCAGCGTTTGGCGGATTTTAAAGTGCCAAGGCGGGTTGTTATTTTGGATGAAATCCCTAAAGGTGCGACGGGAAAACTGCAACGAATTGGTCTGGCCGATAAATTAGCCGACCATTTAGCATAAGTGAACGAATAGACTCAGGATCATGAAAATAGCAATTTACGGCGCGGGAGCGATTGGTGGCTACTTGGGCGCGATGCTCAAAGAAGCAGGAGCAGATGTTTCTTTAATCGCCCGTGGCCCACATCTCGCTGCGATCCGGGCTAATGGGTTGGCCTTAAAAATAGGGGACAAAACCATTGTCAACCATCCCCAAGCCACCGATGATCCCCGTGAGCTTGGCGAGCAGGACTATGTCATTGTGGCGTTAAAAGCACATTCGGTGCCGAATGTAGTGGGTCAAATGCAGCCTTTGCTTGGCGAGGATACGGCGGTGGTCACCGCTGTTAATGGTGTTCCGTGGTGGTATTTTTATGAGCTCGATGGGTCTTGGGGAGAGCGTCAATTGCAAAGCGTTGATCCAGGCGGGAAACAATGGCGTGGCATCGGCCCAGAGCGAGCAATTGGTTGCGTGGTATATCCGGCTTGCGAAATTACGGAGCCAGGGGTGATCGAGCACATTAGCGGTAATCGTTTTTCATTGGGTGAACCCAATGGCGAAAAAACCGAGCGCGTCCAGCTGCTCTCCAAAACGCTAGCGGATGCCGGTTTGCGTGCGCCCATTCGGAAAATTCGTGACGAGCTCTGGGTCAAGCTTTGGGGGAATTTGACGTTTAATCCACTGAGCGCCTTGACCCATGCGACTTTGGATGTCGTCGCCACCGATCCGGGGACAAAATCTGTGGCGAGAAATATGATGGCTGAGGCTCAACAGATTGGCGAAAAACTGGGGGTCCGGTTTCCGATCGATATCGAAAAACGAATCAGTGGCGCTGCCGCTGTGGGTAAGCATACTACATCGATGTTGCAGGATCTGCAGTTGGGGCGGCCGATGGAAATTGATGCGTTGCTAACGGCGGTTCAGGAACTGGGGCGGATTACGGAAATCAATACGCCAACTATTGATACGGTTCTCCCGATCATCGCTCAGCGCGCACGGGTTGCGGGCTGTTATTGATTGCAAAATCATTTCTGTCACTCAGGCCAGGTATCAAACAGCACTCGGGCAAGGATGCCATTTCCCTGCTATTACTTCATCTTCCTGGCTGTATTTCTCCAGCGGTATTTCTCCCTTTTGGGGTAGGGCAACCTAGCCATACGGATATTTATAAAAACTTATCAATGCAATTATAAATAGCAATTTTTATTTTATTTTTATTT
>JAALKB010000148.1:0-6790 GCA_011088265.1 Gammaproteobacteria bacterium | reverse complement strand
ATTTTTATTTTATTTTTATTTGTGTGATGCTCCTTTTTCTTAAATTTTCGCGGTGGTTTGCCAAGCATGTCGCCGGGGTAACTATGAATATAGAGGAAGTAATCGAATGAAAAAACTACTGACAACCTTCACTGCCTGTGCCTTGTCTTTGGGTGCTGCGACAGTGTCTTTTGCCTGGGAACCTAAAAAGCCGGTTGAGTTTGTGATCATGGCGGGTCAGGGTGGTGGGGCGGATAAAATGGCTCGCTTGATGCAAACTGTGATCGAGAAACATGATTTCGCTTCCAAGCCATTTGTGCCCGTGAATAAACCGGGTGGTTCTGGTGCTGAAGCACTGGTGCATATGAAATCCAAAACCGGTGATGACCACACCGTAATGGTGACTCTGAATAGCTTTTACACTACCCCGATGCGCCAAAGCGGTTTGGGAATCGATACCCAAACGTTTACCCCTGTTGGTCGTATGGCCGAAGACACTTTCTTGCTATGGGTGCATTCAGAGTCGGGGATCACCAATATCGATGAATTTGTCGAGGCCGCAAAAGCCAAGGGGTCTGATTGGATCATGGCGGGAACAGGAAAAGGTCAGGAAGATCAATTGCTGACGAATTTCCTGAATCAGGCCTATGGATTGACTATGAAATACGTGCCTTTCAAAGGTGGCGGTCGAGTGGCTAAGGAGTTGGCAGGAAAACATGCTAATTCCACTGTAAACAACCCTTCGGAGCAACTCGGATTTTATGAGGCTGGTGATACCCGGGCTATTGCTGCGTTCACCCCGGAACGATTAGAGCTATTTCCTGATGCGCCAACCTTCAATGAGCTAGGCAAGGACTTCGTTTATTTCATGCAGCGTAGTGTGGTTGGCGCTCCGGGTATGAGCGACGAGGCACAAGCTTATTACAGTGAGGTGTTTCGTAAAGTATATGATTCTGAAGAATGGCAGCAGTACATGAAGAAAAAGAGTCTGCGTGGTGAATTCATTAGCGGCGATGACTTAAAGGCTTATTGGCAGCGTGAAGCTGGGGTTCATCACACTATGCTTAAGGAGATTGGTGAGATTTAAGTTTTCAAGTGGAGACTTATTGGTCACGGCGCTTGGAAAGTAACACAGCCTCCTGCATATGATTACTGAAAGAAAAGCTGAACTTGCCATGGCAGTTGCCATGGCGTGTTTTTCCATCTACTTGATGCTGAAAAGCGCAGAGTTGCCCATTGGTTGGATACCCGATGAAGGGCCGGGGGGCGGTGCCTTTCCGTTTTGGTTAGCAAGCGGGATGTTAATTTGTTGCGTTTTAATTATCCTTCGATGGTTAAGAGGTATCAGTCCCCTATCCAGATCTTACAAGCCCTATCTTTCAGCGACCGCCTTGCGATTGGTCTTAATCAGTGGCGGGTCGTTAGGAATAATGGTCGCATTGATTCACTTCATTGGTGTTTACGGTGCGATTCCGCTTTTCATGATTTTTTATATGAGAGTACTTGGCGACCATTCGTGGTGGGTCACGTTGGTGATCGGTATTTCCACTCCCATTCTCACATTCCTGTTTTTCGAATTGGCTTTGACCATCACCCTACCCAAAGGGTATACCGAGCCATTGTTTTATCCCATTTATGATTTATTTTATTGATGGACGTCATTGGGTTATTAATTGATGGTTTTTTGGTGGCGCTGACGCCGCTGAACCTGGGTTTGGTAATATTCGGTTGCGCCCTGGGCTTGTTTATTGGTGCAATGCCGGGGCTTGGGTCGGTCAATGGGGTAGCGATTTTGCTCCCTATGACATTCCTGGTGCCGCCAACATCGGCAATCATTTTCCTTGCCGCTATCTATTATGGGGACATGTATGGCGGTGCAATTAGCTCAATTATGCTCGGAATTCCGGGTGCTTCCACTGCTGTTGCTACCACATTCGATGGACGACCCCTGGCGCTCAAAGGGTTAGCCGACCAGGCTTTGGTGGGTGCCGCAGTCGCTTCATTTGTGGGCGGTACGATTTCCGTTGTGTTATTTACTTTGTTTGCGCCTCCCCTGGCTGAAGTAGCCCTGGCTTTTGGTGCGCCGGAAGAATTTGCGCTAATGATGCTCGCATTCGCGACATTCATTGGTCTGGGTGGTGATGAAATTCCCAAGACCCTGTTCTCAATTTTCATTGGATTGGTGTTAAGCGCGGTTGGGCTCGACATCATCAGTGGCGAACCGCGACTTATTTTTGGCGATTTGCCGAGTTTTTTCCATGGTATCAATTTTCTGGTGCTGGCGATTGGCATCTATGGCATTGGCGAAATGCTTTGGACGATAGAGTCGAATAGCGGAAAAATAGATCTTACCCGTGCCACCGTTAGCTTTTCAAGAATACTGGATTCTATGAAGAAGCTGTCAAGCAGTGTTAAGTCAGTATTTCTCGGTTCCTTTTTGGGTTATTTTGTGGGTATCTTGCCTGCTGCGGGTGCAACCCCGGGGTCGCTAATGGCCTATGGGGTAGCCAAGGCCATTTCGAAGGAGCCAGAGACATTTGGTAAAGGAAATCTCGAAGGGGTAGCAGCCCCAGAGGCGGCGAATAATGCGGCAAGTACTGGATCGATGTTGCCGATGTTGACCCTGGGTATCCCAGGTTCGCCGACCACTGCTGTATTACTTGGTGGGATGGTTATTTGGGGTCTGAAGCCTGGACCGATGTTGTTTGTCGAGAGTCAGGAGTTTGTTTGGGGACTAATTGCGAGTTTGTATGTGGCAAATATATTTGCTCTAGTCATTAACGTGATGTTCATTCCATTATTTCTCTGGGTGCTCAGAATTCCTTTTTCCATTCTTGCACCGATCATATTTGTATTGTGCATCGTTGGTGGGTATGCCCCGACCCAGACGATGCACGACATATGGCTGATGTTTGGTTTTGGTGTGGTCGGTTATCTGATGCGCAAACTCAACTATCCCATGGCGCCAGCAGTTTTGGCGATTGTGCTTGGTCCATTGGCCGAAACTTCCATGCGTCAGTCTTTACTCATTTCTCAAGGATCGTTTGGTGTGTGTTTTAATCGTCCTATTGCTGGCGTGATTATGGTGATCGCAATCGCTATGTTTCTGGTGCCGGTGATGAATAGTATAAGAAAACGTTTGCGTCCAGACACGCCTTAGGCTGAACAAGGCTCTCACCAGTTCCAGATCCAACATAAGCCTGGACACATAACAAGGGTTTGCATTCATCACCAGGATGTTTCATCACTGACTTGAGGGGCTAAATGTATCAAGAACGACCTTTATGTATTTATCGATAATAGTGTACGAAATAATTGCCGCCAAAATGACAAGGAAGATATATAGAGCAACATAAAAAGGGGCGATAACTGGAAGCATTATTATCAGAAAATACACCATGGCTGAGATTAAGATGTATTGACTGCAAATGGTGGCAATTAACGATTTCTTTTTCGTCGCTACCAATTCTTCTCCCATATTTCGGGATATTTGCACTACCTTCCGATAAGTTATCAGGCTGGAAGCCATGATGGTGGCGACGCCAAATATCAATGAAAGAACAAAAGGGGGGCCAAACAAATTGGTGAGTGAACTCGTTTCTGTAGACAAGTTATCCGTTAGTATAAATAACAAAACGCCCACTTTTTCATACAACAAGCTGAATTCAATTGCGTAGTTCCTATCAACAAGCATTACAACAACGAAAAAATGTACCAGCAAGAACAGGAACAACGATAATGTTAACCCGGAAGATGCTTTTGCAATAGACGATGACAAGTTAATTTCATCGTTCTCCGTTTTTTCCAGAATAATTTTTTCCCGAATCTTGTCGTTAAATTGGCCTAGTCTTTGAAATTCGGCTTCTTCGTCTGTTTGATCGCCATTTCCAAGCGTTTTGGCAAGAACACGATTTACATAACTTAGTTCATGTTCTTCCAGTCTTTTTTTGACACGTTTCTTAAATATGCCTCCTACCTTTTCATTTACTTTAGAAAAAAAGGAAGAGACCAGGAAAAAGGCTAGACAAGCACCCATGTAGTCAAACATGCCTTTGGGAAGTGTTTCCATGCTACACCTCCAGAATCACGCTGCATTGCGATCGTATTTGATTGAAGTTAAAGCGCAGGAGTTTCAGTATTTCAGTGTCTCCAAAATTTATATAGGCGTAGTGGGCCTTTTCTCCATTAATCCTTCTAAATCGATAACAACCACCGAAAATACAAAAAGCGCTCAAGTTACCAGCCGCTTTCTCTTCGATCTCACCGCATTCTCGACTATATACAATCGTTCCATCTCCCTTCTCTTCTTCAAAAAATCTGATTATACGAACAGCAACATCTTTTTTGGGGGTATCATAAATTCGAATGATTTTTTTGTTCGGGGAGGTTTTTCCATAAATTTCTGCCAGCTTTTTCGCTTCTTTTACAAGTGGGGATCCAAGTAGTTTTTCTTTATCTCCGTGTTCCCTACAAATGATGTCAATGGGCTCCACATTGGAATTCTCCGGCAAGATGACTCGTTTTACGTAATTTCTGAATGCTTCCCTTACCACCTCAGTGCTGTATATATTTCTGTGAAGGCCTCGTGCAAATATAGATATTTCACTTTCGCAGAAATCAAACATAACCTTATGCGCTAGTGCTGTTCGTGATAAGTCGTTTCCCCTGGTCACCGAGGGGCCGTCATTCAGATAGATATAGTTGTTCTGAAGATGGGCTCCAACGGCAAGCCTTTTTGTATAAAACATATCCATGTATTCGAAGTTAGGGAGTCGCTTTCCCATTTTTCGATAGAATCCAAATACCCTCCTATTTTGACAATTCTCGCGGCACTACTTTTTTTCATTACCTTCGCGCAATTCCTTTTAATTATTATTGTTACCCAGTACTGCCCCAGCGGAAATAATACGTTAACAATGTTAAGTTGCGGACATTGAAACTATTATATAGTTGTTCGCGTAAATGGGCTCGTTTATCTACTTTCCTAATACACATTCCAATTAGACCTCCAAAAGAGTAAAAAAGTCCAGTTTTTCAGGATATTTACCTCGATAGACGGTCGTTTCCTTGTGGCATTCAGATAAATAGTAAGTTCGTTGGCAGCATACTATACTAATATCAGTACACATTCTGTGAGAAATACCACATTTTGGATAATCTACTAGTCCAGCGTTAATACGATCTGATTTAGATAGACAACCAGTATAGTGGGCAAAGTCTGGATGCTTTCTGTTGGAAAAAATACTGAAATCCAAATAGTGTGTACGACGCAATCATTGCCGGTGGTGGAGTTATCTGAACCATTCATATGACAGGAGTTTCCAGTCTGGTCGATAATAGTTTTGGTGGAGAGATTCATGGAATCGATATTGCACTGGGTGTCGATGAAGATCAGCTGTCCACAATGGAAAATGTCGTCATTGAGCGGCGAAGGATCACATATGGACCCGCGTTAAAAAACAAAGATTATATACACATGACAAAGACCGTTTACGTTATTCAATGTCAGACCAATTCATTCCTATGAGGGTGCATCGCATGGAGGTTGGTACAGTTTAATTCATCAGTCATACATCCGGCCTATTAGTAGAGAAGTTCATTTCCCAGAGCCACAGTGGAAACCGCCTCCAGACACCTTAATCAAGTCTTCGGCTTGAATAGATTAAATCCACTAACCACGTCCTAAGGACGTGGAAAGGGTGCAGGCTCTGGCCTGAAAAGTTAGGAGTTCTGCTCATGTATCCTGAGAAGTGTTGTCACCACAACACACGAATCAGGAGAAAACTACATGAGCAGATTTAGTAAGTTACCACATGTTATTTGGCATTGTCAGTATCATATTGCCTGGGTGCCGAAGTACCGCTATCGGGTTCTTACAGATAGGGTAGGGTTTGAGGTATCGAAGAGTATCCGGGTTTATTCGGAACGTTTGGGTTGTGAATTGGTTGAGTTAAATGTGCAACCGGATCATGTCCATTTACTGATAAAGAACAAGATGTACAAATCTGCGAGAGATGCCTGATCAAACCTTATTTTATTTAGTCCCCTCGATCAGTTAGGCGTTCTTAAAATGGGGTGACTACCTGTCCTCCCTGAGAAACGTGTAGTCACTACATATAGTAATTCCGCTATTAATTCTGCGTTTTTCGGGCTCGACTAGTTATCCTCTACCAACAAAAGGCATTTTTGTTGCCATCACGTTCATAAATAAAACGTTTGCAGAAAGTGGCAGTTCCGCCATGTGCAAAACGCTGGTTGCCACGTGTTCAACGTCCATTAACGGTTCCCCGACAACGTCTCCATTGGGTTGTCTGGCACCCACACTTAGCGGTTCTGCCATATCGGTGTGTGCGTTACCAATGTCTATTTGTCCACAGGCGATATCGTAAGGTCTGCCGTCCAGCGCAAGACATCGGGTAAGCCCTGTCATGGCATGTTTGCTCATGGTATAGGGGGTGCTGTTTGGTCTTGGAACATGGGCTGAAATGGAACCATTATTAATAATCCGACCACCATGAGGTTGTTGTTTTTTCATTTCACCGAATGCCCGTCTTGCACAAAGAAATGCACCGTGTATATTGGTGTTCATGACCCGTTCCCATTGTTCCACGGTGGGTTCGTCGATATCTACCGGGGGAGATCCAATACCGGCATTGTTGAATAACACGTCCACTCGTCCGAATTTCTCAATGGTGATATCGAATAGCCGATCGACGTCCTTGGCAACCCCCACATCGGTGGGTACGATGATCCCATTGCCGATGTCGTTGCCGTTCCCATTCCCATTCCCATTGTCTGGGGTTGGGCTGGT
>JAALKB010000147.1 GCA_011088265.1 Gammaproteobacteria bacterium | reverse complement strand
AAAGAAACAGGAGAGGGGGCGAAGGGGCGGGGTGACTTCTACTACGTAGATAAAGGGGTTTTTAGCCACGAGGCTATTTTAGCAGCAGGATATCAGGTGCTGAGCCTTATCGCTGAAATGAGAATATTATGGGGATAATGTTGGCTCCCCGGGACAGACTCGAACTGCCGACAGGGTGGTTAACAGCCACCTGCTCTACCAACTGAGCTACCGGGGATCAACGAGGTGCGAATACTAATTCCATGGCGCTTGCACGTCAAGTGTTTCTTCAAAAATTTTCCCTTCATTGCTTTTCGTCAATTTGTTAGACATTTTTTACTTATCATGCCAAAGTTTCAGGTCAATATAATTTTCAATTTTCGAACTTATGGACAGCTAATATCGGTATTCGACAGACGTATTTGTCCCGAATGAATGAGAGTGAGCCGCTTTAGAGGAACCTGATCGGAAAGGCTGCAAAAATAAAAAGAACGATTCAGGCTTATTTGACCAGTTGTATTGATAGAGACAGTGGGGTATCGGCCATTTTTCCTAATGGATATGCGCCTGGTGGGTCCATAAACCCTTAGGATTGGGTCATTTGTAGTTCGAGCTGATGCACCGGTGAGATCGAGGTAAACAATCCAGCCTTTTTCCCATTGATTTGAAAGGTTGCAATCTCGACCGTTTTGACTTGGGCAAAGTCGAACCGACACCCGTCGAGTGATCGCTTCACTTCGAGCGAATTTTATGGATGATTTCAATAAATTAGCGCTGGTGCTGGCCCTGAGTTCTGTGGTCAGGTGATTGAACCCCGGCAGGGCCATGGACAATGCGATGCCGATAAGGGTTAGTGTGAGAAGGAGTTCCAAAATCGAAAAACCGTGATCGATGTTGTCGAATCCGCTATTCAATGCGGTACTGGTTTTTCTAATAACAGGGTTGCATTTATAGTCCTGGTATTCCATCCTGGAGACCATTTGATGTCCAGTCTGCTGCCTGGTTTTATGTCGTGTGTGCATGTCCTATATGCATGTCCAATATGTGTGTCCTATATGGGGCTTATCCTGGTAACGGCTTCCATTTCCAAACTTTTCCAAACTTTTCCAAACTTTTGATCGCTTTTCAGGAGTCTGGTTTCTATAAAACTAAAGAGCTGCTTCAAGCAGTTGTGAGTGTATCGGGTCTGAACTAGAATTGCGCTATGTATGAATCCCCTCCCTACCAGTTAGTCAGTGAATATGCCCCAGCCGGGGATCAGCCCACCGCTATTTCAGCGCTGCTGGAAGGTCTTGATGATGGCGAGGCGTATCAAACTCTGTTAGGAGTGACCGGATCTGGTAAGACATTCACCATGGCCAATATTATTGCTAAAACTGGACGCCCTGCGCTGATTCTTGCTCACAATAAAACCCTTGCGGCCCAGCTTTATTCCGAGATGAGGGACTTTTTCCCGCACAATTCAGTGGAGTATTTCGTTTCCTATTACGACTATTACCAACCCGAAGCTTATGTTCCGAGTTCGGATACCTATATTGAAAAAGACGCATCGGTAAATGATCACATTGATCAAATGCGGTTATCCGCGACTAAAGCCTTGCTCGAAAGAAAAGATGTTGTCATTGTCGCCACTGTTTCTGCTATTTATGGATTAGGAGACCCTGCTGCCTACCATGGAATGATTTTACACGTTAAGAAGGGAGATCAAATTGATCAAAGAGCAATCCTGAAGCGCCTGGCAGAGTTGCAATATTTGCGCAATGACTTGGAATTGAGGAGAAGTACTTTCCGTGTACGAGGGGATGTGATTGATATCTATCCCGCTGAGTCTGAGCGGTTGGCTATTCGTATTGAATTGTTTGGTGATGAGGTTGAAGCAATCTCAAAATTCGATCCTTTGACCGGAGGCGTCGAAGAACATTTGAATCGGGTGACAGTTTACCCAAAAAGCCATTATGTCACTGCCAGAGAGACTATTTTGAACGTGCTCGATGACATTAAACTTGAACTCAGAGAACGACTTGCACTTTTGCGTGATGCGGGGAAGCTGGTGGAAGCACAACGGTTAGAACAACGCACCCTGTATGATTTGGAAATGATGCATGAATTGGGTTATTGCAATGGTATCGAAAATTATTCGCGCTATCTGTCTGGCCGTGCAGCGGGAATGGCACCACCGACGCTAATGGACTATTTATCCCATGATTCTCTTTTGTTTATCGATGAGAGTCATGTCACTATTCCCCAGGTGGGTGCAATGTATAAAGGAGATCGCTCCCGTAAGGAAAACCTTGTGGAATATGGTTTTCGATTGCCATCCGCATTAGACAATCGCCCACTGCGATTTGATGAATTTGAAAGACTGATGCCTCAAACCATTTTTGTTTCGGCTACTCCCGCTGATTACGAGCATGGAAAAGGAGCAGAAGTCGTGGAGCAGGTGGTTCGCCCCACGGGATTGCTGGATCCAGAAATCGAAATCCGACCGGTTAGTTCCCAGGTCGATGACCTTTTGTCAGAAATCAATAAACGGGTTGCTCGTAAGGAACGGGTGTTAGTGACAACACTAACAAAAAGAATGTCCGAAGACCTAACCGAATATCTGCATGAACATAAGGTTAAGGTGCGTTACCTTCACTCTGACATTGATACTGTTGAAAGGGTAGAGATTATACGGGATTTAAGAAAAGGAGCCTTTGACGTATTGGTGGGGATCAATCTGTTACGTGAGGGATTGGATATTCCCGAAGTATCTTTGGTCGCCATTCTGGATGCGGATAAGGAAGGATTTCTTCGTTCAGCCCGATCTCTCATTCAAACCATTGGACGTGCAGCAAGGAACTCCGAAGGGCGAGTGCTTCTCTATGCAGACCGGGAAACCAAATCCATAAAAATTGCCATGGAAGAAACCCAAAGACGGAGAGAGAAGCAGCATGCACATAATGTCGCGAACAATATTCAACCGACCACCATCATAAAACCGGTTAAAGATATTATCGATGGCGTAACGGCTAATGATTCCTCATGGAATGATCTGCCCGAAGCTGTAAAGGTGGCCGAAGAAGAGCAGGAGTACTACCGACAGTCTCCTAAAGAGCTAGGGAAGTTGCTCAAGAAACTGGAAAAAGAAATGTATGCCTGTGCAAAGAACCTGGAATTCGAAGCCGCTGCCACCATAAGGGATCGCATCAACCGAATTAGAGAAGGAAACTTTGTGGCCAGTGCGAAAGTTAAATAGGGAGAATGTTACTGGTTAGGGAAACAGACAGATCCTATTAAGATTCATCAGATACTATTCTATTGATAACTCATCTTTCTTCCAATGCACTAATGGAGGATGTATAAATTAGTTGGGTCAATTATCAATCATGTATACTTGGCGGACTCTGAATGCCCAATTTCAATTTGCCTGGATGCCCTTTATACGAGTAAACCATTGGATCAATAAAAGGTAGTTAGCTAATAGAGGCATCAGTCGGGTTTTTTGGAGTATATTATCAAGAACGACTCGTGGTTTTTAATCACCTGCTCTGTGCATGGAGCCAATTCTGTCACTCATTAATTTTCATTGCTTACGATATTGAGCGATATCAAAGATGAGCAACTTAACATTTAACTGAAAAATTAAAGATGTTCCTGGTTTGTGGTGAAGCGTTGTTAGATCTTTTTATTGAAGACTCCGACGATTCTGGAGGGGTGAAGTTTGATGCCAGGGTAGGAGGGTCTCCCTTCAATGTTGCAATTGGGCTAGCTCGTCTTGACGTGCCAGTAGCATTGTTAACGGGTATATCAAACGACCTGCCAGGAGAGCAGCTAAATTCGGTTTTAGTCAAAGAGGGTGTTTCTATAGAATATCTTATCAGAAACGGAAGAAGGACGACTTTAAGCCTTGTTGGACTTGATAAAGCTGGCTCTCCATCCTATTCCTTCTATGGGATCGGTTCGGCAGACTGCAGCATTAAATATGAGCACTTTCCAGAAATCGACGGAAAACTAACCGGCCTGCATTTTGGATCCTATTCGACTGTTATAGAGCCGGTTGCAACAGCTTTCAAAAAGCTGGCAGGGGACAAAAGCAGTGAATTTATATCCTACGACCCCAATATTCGACCAACCATTGAACCAGATATCGATATTTGGCGGTCTGGTGTAGACGAATTTTGTCGCTATGCGGATTTGATAAAGATTAGCGCAGAAGATTACGACCTGCTATATCCTGGGAAGAGTCAAGATGAGATGGCGCAACATTGGTTTGACCTGGGTGCGAAGCTAATAGTGATTACCAATGGTGGCAAACAGATTAGGGCCTGGAGTCGTGCTGGCTATGAGCTACAAATTACTCCTCCAGGGCTATCGGTCGTCGACACCGTTGGAGCTGGCGATTCATTTCAAGCTGCTATCCTTAAGTGTCTGTTATCACTTGATAAACCAAAAGAATCGATGGGGTATCTAGAGGAATCACATTTATATCGCATATTGAATTATGCGGCTGTTGCTGCCGCACTGACTTGTACCAGAAGAGGGGCGGACTTATCGCGACCTGAAGAAATCGATTCCATGATCAATAATTTATAACCTCTACTAGCTGTCGGGTACTTTCCAATCGCCTGATCAGCAACAGTAGGTTACACCAGATCAATCCGCAGACCTATCTCACCGACATGTTACATACTATTATGACGGGTGGATTCTTATCCAGCCAGCCGGACTATGCGCCGGTACCCCGGTGCTGAAAAAATGCTTTTGCTAATGGTTCTGTGCGATTTGCATTGGATCGACCTGTCCACGATGCCATAGTGACTTTGACATGGAACCTTGGCGTAGAATGAATGGTCACTACCCAACTCCTCCGGGCCAACGGATGAAGCATTACAGTTAGTAGTGACAATTAGAAGTGTCAGGTCTGATATCCAGTGTAAGCTGACAATGACTATTCTTCGACTATTTTTTAGATTGTTCTGCTCGTTATGATTTAGAAGAAACAATAACTCGTTTTTACTTTTTGTTTTTAACTTTGTGCCTAGATTAGTGTTGCGATGTTAAGACCTGATTGACGTCGGCACCTAAATCAGAACTGATACTTTTTTTCTCTCCATTTAGAGCATTATTCGCGCTAGTTACAAAAAATTAGAAAAAAGTGGATAAAAGATGATGAATTTGTACGCAAATTTGTTGGTATCGTATTTGCGGTTTTGTCGAGATTCGACGACATTTTTACTACACTAACAACCAATTCATTGGCTACTGGAGGCAAATGTGAAACTAATCCGTAAAACGGCCCTCACCCTGGCAATCGGTGTCGCTACTGCGGCGTCCGCGTCCGCTACTGAGCTGACAATCGCGATCGTGAATAACGGTCACATGATTAACATGCAGAAAGTTGCAGAAGCTTATACTGAACAAACCGGCACGAAATTAAACTGGGTGTCGCTTGAAGAAGGTGTGCTGCGAGAGCAGGTGACGTCTGATACTGCCACAGGTGGTGGTGAATATGACATCATCAATATTGGTATGCAGGAAGCGCCCATCTGGGGTGCTGCAGGCTGGATCGAGCCGCTGGAATTCGGCGAAGCCTATGATATCGATGACATGCTGCCAGCAATCCGTAACGGCCTGTCTCATGAGGGCAAGCTCTACGCTGCCCCATTTTATGGTGAGTCTTCCATGGTAATGTACCGCAAGGATCTGACCGACGCCGCTGGTGTTGCCATCAGTGACAACGACTCCTGGGATAACATAAAAGCGGCAGCTGCGGCTATTCATAAACCAGACGATGGTGTTTATGGTGCATGCTTACGTGGTAAGCCAGGCTGGGGTGACAACATGGCGTTTATCACTACCGTTGTGAACTCTTTTGGTGGTGCATGGTTCGACAAAGATATGAAACCAACAATTGACTCTGCCGAATGGAAGAATGCCATTAACTTTTATGTTGATCTATTAGGCAACTACGGTCCTCCAGGATCCGAAGGTAACTCTTTTAACGAAATTCTGGCGCTGTACAACGAAGGCAAGTGTGGTATGTGGATCGACGCTACCATCGCTGCGTCATTCCTGGAAGTTGATGGTGTTGCTTACGCGCAGTCACCTAATGCTGGCAATCCGGTTGGTGTGAACTGGCTGTGGGCCTGGGCAATGGCTGTACCTGCAGGATCACCAAATGCAGAGGAGTCCAAAAAGTTTATCGAGTGGGCAACTTCGAAGGATTACATCAAAGCGGTAGCGGACCACGCTGATTTCGGTTGGGGCAAAGTGCCAACTGGCACACGTGCTTCAACTTACGCATACCCTGAGTTCCAGGAAGTCGCAGGTTTTGCGGGTGCTGAAATGGCGGCAATTGAATCTGCTGCTCCCGAAGCTACTGATCTGAAGCCATACGTTGGCGTTCAGTTTGCCGCCATTCCAGAATTTCCAGAGGTTGGTAGTGCGGTAGCTCAGGAAATGGCTGCAGCTCTATCAGGTGCGAAGTCAGTAGACGATGCGCTGGCAGCATCACAAAAAGCTGCCGATGCGATCATGCGTGAAGCGGGTTACTACTAAGTTCTCACAGGCCCTGAATGAGACCCGGCGGAAATCGATCCGCCGGGTCTTTTTACTCAAAATTGACTTCTACAGTATTTTCTTTGTATAGAGATTGTTGAACAGGCTTGTGAAAATCAGTTTTTTCCAACCCATTGGCTCTACCTACCAGTCTTTAAGCTCAACCAATCGTGTAATTTCTCAAGGCAAGTTCTCCGGGTATAAAGAATAATGTCTAAAAGAACACTTCCCCGCTTACTGCAAACACCCGCTGTAGTACTCTTGCTACTGTGGATGCTCATCCCACTAGGAATGACGCTTTATTTCTCGTTCATTCGATATGTTCTAAACAGTCTGCGTAAGCCCGAATGGACGGTTCCAAGCCTAAGTAATTGGCGTGGATTTGGCAATTATGAATATGTTTTATTCCATGCCAAAGACTTTTGGTTTTCCATACAAAACAGCCTTTTCATTGTTGTCAGCATTCTCATCTTCACCGTTGTTTTGGGTTTGGCCCTTGCGATGTTGGTTAATCGATCATTCCCGGGCCGTGGTCTGGCACGTGTCCTCCTTATTTCACCATTCTTCGTGATGCCTGCAGTGAATGCTGTGTTGTGGATTAACATGATTCTCGATCCGGTTCTGGGGCTCAACGGGTTGGCTGTCGAAGGCATAAACGAATTGATCCGGAACTTAACGGACTTTCCGGTTCTTGGTGCGTTTTTCTCGATGTGGCCAAAGTTTGAGGCTATGTCTTTTCGCGCCACTCAAACCTCAGCGTATGCTGTGATCATGATGGTAACATGGCAATGGACGCCATTCGCCGTATTGATTTTCATGACTTCACTACAGTCCGAAGATGAGCAACAAAAGGAAGCAGCTATTCTGGATGGGGCGAACCCCTGGTCGAGATTTCGCAATTTGACGCTGCCTCATCTGGCCCGACCAATTGCTATTGTGATAATGATCCAGTCGATTTTTCATCTTTCGCTCTATGCTGAGATTGAGATCGTTAGTCGAGGGAACGGCAACAAAAATTTGCCGTATCTGATTGGTGAATTTACATCGAATAACATTGGTGCGGCTAGTGCCACCGGTATTTTCGCCGTCATACTAGCGAACATCGTAGCTATCTTTTTGTTGCGTATGGTCGGCAAGAGCTTGATGGATTAACCAAACAGGAACAACGACTCGATATGCCCGCAGTTGCTCAAACATCCAGACTTGGAAACATATTATGGCCTGTATTGGCATGGGTTGTAGCGCTCCTGTTTTTCTTTCCAATTTTCTGGATGATATTTACCAGTTTTAAAACAGACGCCGATGCAGTGAAGCCAGAGCATTTATTCTTTTTCAAGCCAACGCTTGAGAATTATCTCAACATGACCGAAAACTACAATTACTGGCGTTTCGCAATCAACTCGGTAATTACCGCAACTTTGGCAACAGTTTTTGCCCTCGTCGTGGGTATTCCAGCAGCTTATGCCATGGCCTTCAATCCTGGTCGTCGTACCAAAGATATCCTTATTTGGATGTTATCGACAAAGATGCTACCGGCCGCTGCGGTGCTTTACCCGATGACCTATTTAACGAAGAACTTCCTGGAAATTTTCGATACGCATTTTTTGATCATCCTGGTGCTCTGTCTTATCAATCTACCCATTGTCATCTGGATGCTCTTCACCTATTTCAAGGAAATTCCGAGGGAGATTATTGAGGCAGGAAAAATGGATGGCGTGAGCACCTGGGGAGAAATTAAGGACATCCTGATCCCCCTTGCATGGGGTGGTGTCGCATCAACAGCACTCTTATGTTTTATTTTTTGCTGGAACGAAGCCTATTGGACTGTTCGTCTGACGACAACAGAAGCTGCGACACTATCCAAGCTGATCGAAGGTAATCGGGCACCGGAAGGTTTATTTTTCGGTCGCCTTTCAGCAGTGTCGACGGCGGCGGTAGGTCCCATTATTGTTCTGGGCTGGTTTTGTCAAAAACAACTTGTTCGCGGTTTGACCTTCGGGGCAGTTAAGTGAGCCTGAACGTAGGCACCAGGATCGGCAGCGAAAGTGTTTTGCTGTTTACTTCGCAGGCTATCCGTTTTTTGATCGGGTGTTCCAACGGCAATGTTCGTCAGAAACAATCAACGACTATCGTCGAAAGTCCTTGGGATTGGGTCATAGTTTATGTCAATTATTGAGCCTGAAATAGAGAAGGTTGATCGCAGCACACGATCAATACGATATCTCGAACATGGATGGCCCACAGACTTATGTCGGTGGCATGCGCATGAGGAATATGAACTTCATCTAGTGGTAGAAACTCGAGGCAAGGCTTTTGTAGGTGACTACATCGGTGATTTCAAGCCTGGTGATCTATTTATGACAGGACCCAAGTTGCCCCACAACTGGATCACTGATCGGGTATGGTCGAAACCCGTTGATATAAGAGATATGCTGATACAGTTTAGCCATGAAAGTGTTCACAAACTTGCAGAAGGTTTCCCCGAATTTTCCCAGGTTTTGCAAATGCTTCAGCTCGCTCAATCCGGTATCTTTTTTGAGGGATTCAATCCAACCTTTGCGCGAGGGCATATGGAATCCATCCGCGATAACACAGGGGCAGAACGCATCCTCGCCTTTGTGCGGTTTCTGGTCCGACTGAATGAACACGCAGAAAAGAAGACGCTATCGGTCACGAAGCTGATACAACCCGAGGGTGGCAGCAAACAGGCTCGTATTGCAGAGGTCGTAGACCACATTACCAGACAGTTCTCTGAAACTATCTCAGTTGCGCAGGCCGCCGAAATGGCCAAGATGACAGAGATTACCTTTAGCAGGAACTTCCAGGCAGCGACCGGGTACAGCTTTGTTGACTTTCTAAATCGTATTCGCATCGGGCAGGCATGCGGAATGCTCTTTGCCTCAGATAATCAAATCACGTCCATTGCGCAGGAAGCTGGGTTTAAGAATCTTGCTAACTTCAATCGGCATTTCCTTAAACTAAGGGGCATGACACCTTCTGAATATCGCGAGATAGCGCGCAAAGACCTTACGCCAAAAAGGGAATCCATAACGTGACTAGTGTGGCAATTCATCGTGCGGCAATCAGCCCGATTGCTACAACCGCTTACGACCGATCGTCCTGTCAGGTCGGTGTGGTTCACTTGGGCTTCGGCGCTTTTCACCGGGCGCATCAGGCTGTCTACCTGGATAACTATATGGACGAGTCTGGCGATTTGAGATGGGGTGTCGCTGGGGTAAACCTTCGCGAATCCGGGGGAGCAGATAGGACGGGAGGGCGGGGGGGGGGGGGGGGGGGGGGGGGGGGGGGGGGGGGGGGGG
>JAALKB010000146.1 GCA_011088265.1 Gammaproteobacteria bacterium | reverse complement strand
AGCTGTTCCAGGGAACAGGTACTCATGTATAACGGCTTTGCTTAACTTGTACTTATATTCCCTCTAGGGCTTATTTCCCCAGGTTTTATATTCCAAACCTTTATTTTCCAAGGCTTTATTTTCCAAGGTTTTATCGCCCTTTCCAGACCGGATCCCGTTTTTCGGCAAAAGCCTTAAACCCCTCCATGCCATCTTCGCTGTTATAGAGAATGTCCACCGTGGGTAGTTGTTTCCCGGTCACTTTATTCATAATGTCCTGAAAGCCACGACCTTCTGCCTCCCGGGCTACCTCCTTAATCGAATGGAATACTAACGGCGGACCAGATTCAAGTTGTCGAGCAACATCCCAAACATGCTTCATTAACCCCTCCGCAGGCAGAACCTTATTTACCAGCCCCCATCTAAAAGCTTCCTCAGCATCCATCCAGCGTCCGGTATACAGCATCTCCATTGCCACGTGGTAAGGAATACGTTTCGGTAGTTTGATGGTCGCGGCATCCGCCAGGGTTCCCGCATTAATCTCTGGTAATGCAAAAGAAGAATGTTCCGAGGCATAAATCAGATCTGCCGACAATGCCAATTCAAAACCACCACCTACTGCCATCCCATTGACCGCAGCAATCACTGGTTTGTTCATGTCCCGCATTTCCTGTAACCCGCCAAATCCACCTAGGCCATAGTCTCCATCCACCGCATCGCCGTCTGCCGCAGCTTTCAAATCCCAACCAGCACAAAAGAATTTTTCTCCAGCTGTTCTAATGATGGCGACCCGCAGATCGGGATCGTCCCGAAAGTCTCTGAAGACTTCGCCCATTCGGCGACTGGTAGCAAGATCAATGGCATTTGCTTTTGGACGATCCAGAGTGACCTCAAGAATACCGCCCTGTACATTTCGTTTAACTACGTCAGTCATTTTCTATCCTCAATCACCATCAGCGCATCAGCTGCAAATGCGCCGTGATTTTCTTTACATAAAATTAGTGGATTTATATCAAGCTCCAAAAGCCGGTCGGCTTCAGATTGGGCAAATTCCTGAATTTTCATGATTGCATCAATGGCTGCTCCAACGTCCGCCCTGGCTTTCCCACGGTACCCATGAAATAAAGGAGCCAACTGCAAATTGAGCAATGCATTCTCAACGGAGGCCCTTGTTGCCGGAATGAGCAAGGTCGCGGTATCTCTTAGGATTTCAACCAGCACACCACCGCTACCAATGGTCATTTGCAAACCCATTTGAGCATCCCGGGTTACACCAATGATCAGTTCCAGTATAGAAGAGGACACCATCTTTTCGATGTACAGGGAATCGCTAATTAAAAACAAGGCGTCTGCTGCCGCATTAACTGTTTCAGCATTTTCCAAATTCAATCTTACTGCATTCCGCTCTGTTTTATGGGCAATACCTAACGCCTTAAGGACCACTGGGTATCCCATCTCATCGGCTTTTTCCAAAGCCCGCTCCACCGAATCAATGATAGCGCCATCAGGTATGGAAATCCCATATTCGATCAATTTTTTCTTTGCCACAGCCTCGTCCAAAGCAAGTCCTTCTCCGCCCACAGCGGGAAGCTGCAAAATAGGCTCACTGTCCTCCTGCTCCCAATAACGCTGGATATCTGCCGCTATTTCACAAGCACGCAGTGAATTGTCAAACCCAATTAATGGAATTAACCCCTTTTCAATGTACCAATCAGCATACTCTGACGAGATATTTTCAGCCATGGAAACCACTAGCGCACCCCGACTACTTCTGGATTCCAGAGCAGACCTGAAAACCCGTACGGCTTGTAACCACTCAGAATCATCGCATCGTTCAGCATTGGGGAAATCCAAAACAAGTAAGTTCATATCAAATCCACATCCTGCCATGGTGCCGTAAATGTTGAACATCTCGTCCGACTTACCCCAACAATAGGTGTTGTAATCTAATGGATTGGAGACCGTTACCATGGGTCCCAACGCCGTTTGTAATGACTCTTTTTGTGGTTCCGTTAAGGCCGGAAAATTGACCCGTTTACCCACGCAGGTATCCGCGATAATACTGGCTTCACCGCCGGAGCAACTCATTGATGACAATCGATATCCGGAAAGTGGACCGCCGCAATGCAATAGCTTCAAACACTCAAGAAACTCACCAATGGTATAAGCCTGTCCAAACCCGTTGCGCGCGAGAAAGGCCGTTGAAGTGGCATATGAACCAGAAAGCGATGCGGTGTGAGAAAGTGTCGCCGATTGGGCGTAGTCACTTTTACCGACTTTAAAGACCACAATGGGTTTGCCCAATTTTTTCGCTTTTATCGCCAATGCCTCCATGGCCTGGGGAGAATCAAACCCCTCGATATGTAACCCTAATGCGGTCACCCTCGGATCATCCAATACTGCCAGGGCCATATCGGAAAGCCCAACTTTTGCCTGATTACCCACTGTTCCCAGAAATGCTAAAGGTAAACCACGCTGTTGCATGGAGAAATTAATTGCGATATTCGACGACTGAGTAATAATCGCGACCCCATTTTGTCCTTCCCTTAAACGCTTACTACCATGCTGGTCAGGCCAAAGCGGGGCGCCATGGGCGTAGTTGATTAACCCATAACAATTGGGTCCAATGATCGGCATATCTCCCGCTGCTTTGATTAACCTCTCTTGCAGCTCTGGACCGTCCCCGCCCACTTCCTGAAATCCGGCGGCATAACAAACCGCACCACCGGCATTGATTTCTCTCAGGGACTTCACCACTGAGACAGTAAGGTGACGGTTTACTCCAACAAATGCCACATCCGGCACCCCGGGCAATTGTGAAATATCAGCATAGGCAGGCAGTCCGGAAACTTCCTTTTTTTCTGGATGGACTGGCCATATTTTGCCCTGAAATTCCATTTTCTGGCATTGCTCCACAACCCGGGTAGCGTGGATACCGCCAATAACGGCGATAGATTGAGGTCGCAGTATGCGATCAAGTTTTAGCACCTTATTCCGTCTCGATAGTGATCGTTTTATTTCCTTTTTTAAAAGAACGGAACCACACATGGACCAATCCCGCTCGACCTTCTCACTCACCGAAAAACTTTCCGCCAACCCGGTGCTTCATGATATCGTGAAGCCATTAGATCAAATTGCCAGACTAAATTGCCTAACTAAATTATCTGACTAAATTACCGGGTTAAATCGCCTTGGATTAAATAGGACTAAATAGGACTAAATAGGCTTGAGACACAGCACCTAAAAAGCACATATAAAAAGTGCTTAAAAAGCGAAATAAAAATACGAAATGCGGAAAAGCAAATCTAATTAGCAATATGCTCTCATCATGCCAAATTGAAATTTTATGGGTTTTACTTCTTTGGAAAATAATTTAACATTTAGCGAAACGGACCCTAACCAGAACTAATACCATGGCGCTTAAAGTCACGTTGTTGATTTTGCCCGAATCCTCGATGATGTCGGTGGCGTCTGCATTAGACCCCATGCGTGCAGCCAATCGGCTAGATAACAATCGATTGTTCGAATGGAATGTGGTCACCCTTTATGACGAGCCCGTTTCGTTGTCTTGTGGACTCTCCATCGCCCCCAATACTTCCATCCATGATCAGCTATCCAGAAGATCCCAAAAAGATGATCTTTTGCTAATTGTGTCGAGCTTTAACCAAAACAAGTATGTTGATAAAACCCAACTCAACCTGATTCGCTCACTCTCCAAAAATTATTCAATGATCTGCGGGGTTGAGTCCGCTGCCTGGATTATCGCTCGATGTGGACTGCTCCATCAGAAGCGAGCGACCACTCATTGGGAAGACCTGGAGGATTTTGCGTTGGCTTTCCCCGAGGTCAATGTTAGATCTGATCGGTTTGTTGTGGATGGATCCATCGTTACCACTGGCGGCGCTTCTCCCACCTTTGATTTCATGTTGCATCTCATCAAATCCAATTTTGGCCAATCACTCGCCATTGAGGTATCGAGCATCTTCATCTATCAGGGAAACCAACCCAATGACTATCAGCAATGTGCTTCTCTGGGTCCACTAATTACCCGAGAACCCCGAATTGCCAAAGCAATCAGAATCATGGAAGAAAATATCGATGAACCCATTGCAGTTCAACAAATCGCCTCGCGGATTAACCTTTCCACACGACAAATGGAAAATCTTTTCGCAAAAAACCTCTCCGTTTCCCCCGGAGCATATTATCGTCATCTTCGATTACAGACTGCCCGAAGACTTGTCATCGACACTAATCTGAATATGCATGAAATTATGCTGCGAACGGGTTTCTCATCACTATCCGCATTTTCCCGGGCGTTCAAGCAACACTTTTCCGAGTCACCCATACAACTCAGGCAAACCCAAAAGCGCGCCGAAAAATTCCTGCTTGAAGCCAGTCGATCAACTATCATTGCTCAGGCGAAGAACACACTGGCGACGCCATCAACTACCCCCTAATCCAGCTCTACTTTGCTTTTTTGTCCGGGTTTACCACAGCGGCAAAAACACGATGCCATCCATTGCTGCATAATCAATCCGCATTGATACTTGCAGCAAGAAATAGGGATACCATCTACCGAAATGAATTCACTCCTAAAGGTTATTGATCCGTCGATGTGCTATAAAGCTGTAAATTCTGATTTTTCGTCCATGATGATTGCTGGAGCCTAATGATGAGAATAAATGCTGACTTCGATGAAAGGATAGTCGTGCATAGCGCGGAAATGGAGTGGATTAACTCACCCATGGCCGGTGTTTCACGGCGTCCATTGGATAGAGTTGGAACTGAAGTCGCCAGAGCAACATCTATCGTACGCTATGCACCGGGTAGTCACTTTTCACCCCATGTTCACACCGGAGGTGAAGAGTTTCTGGTTCTTGATGGAGTATTCCAGGATGAGCATAGCGATTTCCCCACAGGCTCCTATGTTCGCAACCCTCCCAATTCCAGCCACACCCCAGGCTCCCAGGACGGCTGCATCATCTTCGTTAAATTATGGCAATTTGACATGGAAGATCGCACTCATGTGAATATCAATACGAATCAGATTCAGCCAGCCCTCCATCATGAGATGAAAGGGGTATCGGTAATTCCTCTTTATCATGATCAGTTTGAAGAGGTAGACATACAAATCTGGGATCCTGATTCTGAAATCTATATATCCAATTCCCTGGGTATGGAAATATTGGTTCTCGACGGTAGTTTTCATCAGGGTGGAGAAACCCTTCAGACCGGAAGCTGGTTACGCCTCCCTTGCGGCAGCAATCTGCTTGCTCAGGTTGGCGAGCAGGGCGCCAGGATATGGGCCAAACACAATCATCTCGGACAGGTTGACGCCCAAATTGAACGCGTTCTCAATCACTGCTAACTCAGGATTCGAAGCGACCTAAACCTAAATATTCTCATCGACTAATTTCGAGAACAACTTCATCCGGTAACATCACCATTTCCACTGTCCTTTTCCGCACCTGTGGGTAGGATACCCGCGGTCTTTAATCGCCCGTCTTTAATCACCCATTTTTAATGGCCAAAGTTGCGATTCTTCAACCATGTTCAACCTTTATGTGGGACCGACGATATCTTCTGCGACCACCTGTCTCTCAAATTCCCAGTCGATTGTACGACGGGTAAATTGGTGTTTATTAAAGTCACAACCATTGATGGTCCTAATTTCGCTAGCCCTACTTGGCTGGCTGTGTGTCAAGACAAACCAGGAATGTCGCTGTTTTAGCAATTCAGGTGCGTCGTGTTTCTATTCATGGGCCAGATTAGGGATATCCCTAATCTGGCTGGCGATTAATCCATTCAATCATATCCGCGATGATTTGTCTCGAACTGATTGTTCTTTTGACCTCGACGTTTAGGGGCTTTACGACTTCCCTGTTCATTCCTTTGAGTCTGCTGTTTCTTATATGGATCAGTGCTGAGCCTAATCACTTGTTACTGGTAATCTCCCCCCTGTTTCACCTGACTGGGTTTATCAATATGAGAATAGGGCAGTCTTTCGTTCTGGTAGTAAATCTCTATCTGAGATAATTTCTCCATTGCCAGAGTCGGCCCAAAATCGAGGTAGTAGCTCTCGATCAACTGAATATTCCAGGTGCCCTCTAAATCTTCCTCCGCCGCAGGATAGAGTTCATAAGTTGTCATGGTCCAACTTTTTGAGCATCCGTTTCTTGAACTGATCCATATTAAATTCCTTTGGATCGCCACTTTGTAAGCCTTGGGTAATCGCCTATTGGAGTGACTCCAGTTTTTCTGCCCTCTGCTGATCCTTACGGATCAAGTCTCGAACATAATCACTGCTATTGGCATATTGGCCGCTTTGCGTTTGATTTTTAACCCAATCCCTCATTGGACTGGGCAAAGAGATGTTCATCGTTGCCATAATGTATCTTTCTATTGGATGTGAGTAATGGTGACATTTTTTGGCAAACTTTGTCAATGTAGCACGCTAAATACTTTGCTGGATGTTCAGCTACTTCCTGTTGAACTGCATTCAGGGCACTCTGTAATTTCATCGAATTAGAAAAATGAGATGGTTTTAGTTCGGTCAATGACAATTTCTAATATATGATAAAGGACGTTATCATATATAGTCGGCAGAGTTGATCCCACCTCGCCATGAGTGGTGACGAGACATTCCTCAGGAACGGTTACATTGAATTTTTATAAGGGAACTACTGCATGCTCTGAGGAAAGTGTTGAATACCATTTCTTATTCCTCTAAAAATTTCATTTTGATACCGTTTTTCTATCTCTTTCCACAAGTTCCCCATCCAGATATTGGTGAAGGACGGAAGAAATGAGCGTTTGATAAGGAACTCCTTTTTGAAGCGCTAGGGATTTTGCACGGTCAACATCTCGTTTCGGAAGTCTTAACCCAATGGGTATCTTATTGCCTACAATGCGTTCAATGGTTAGCTGTGCTATTTCCTTGAGATCTTCACGTTCTTCCAACGTAGTAGATATCGGGATATGAGAGCTGTTCTCAATGTCGAGATATTCTCGATATTCCTCGTCCGTCTCGAAATCTCCTCGTGTAAGAACAGGGGGGAGCTTAATTTTCTTTTCGGTCATAATGTTGAGAAAAATGAAATTTTGTTAATTTCCGACTTGGGAAAAGTGTTTTGAGAAACAATACTTTTCGCTCCTCATCGATAACATAAGGAACGACAATGGCGTAGTCATCAATTAGCACGGTTAACACTCGTTGATGTGGATACTGTTCTTGATTCGGATGAGGTTCGTCCACAGACCAGGCACCATTATTTAAGGCAAATGCAATATCCTCAAAACAGACTCCACGAGTTTCTTTAAGTAAGGTGTTTTTCTCTGTGTCCCAGTCAAAAGGATATTTTTTCATCACCTATAATGTATAGACATTATCTATTGTTGTCAAAGCGTTTTCTCTCTCGCAAAATAGCCCCGCATAAGGTATCTTATATGCATAAGGTATCTTATATGGGGTAATTTGTAGTATTATTCTCACTATCATGACAAACTCCACTCCGAAATCAAAACAAATAGCACCTCATAAGAATTATTCTTCTCCTGTAGTCTCTCCAACAGGCGTAAATGACGATCTTAGGCAGTGGGCAGAGTGGTATTTTGAGTATGAAGTGACCACGGCGGCCAGTTCGAGGAAAGCGCAACGAAGTGATATGGAACTCTTCTTCCGGTACTTGGAGGCGACGTTTGGAAATACTGGGTGCCGCCACTGGACACCACGCACAGCGGCCAATTTCCAGAAACACATGCAGTCCACCTATGAGAATGACAAGCGGCGCTGGAGTGATAACACGATTAATCGCGTGACCGCCTCTCTGAAAACCTTTGCCAAATGGGTGCATCGTCACCAGCCCTTCACACTGGGCAATCCAATGGCCAAGATCAAAATGCTCACCAAGGGAACGAGCCTGAACATTGAGAGAGCCATTACGGAGACCGAAAGAAACCGGATTCTGGATGCAGCGGATCAACTGTTGATTGTGGAGGGACTCTCTCAGGATCGAAATCGACACGGTACCCGAAAGCCCCAGCGCTCCACCTACCGACCCTATCGCAACCGGGCCATTAAAAACCTATAAGATCAGCAAGGAAGGTATGAAAGCCATCCAAGACTATCTTGATCATGAACGATCCCCCGATCTTGAAAAGTGGCAGTCCCCTGCCCTGTTTTTATCGCCAGTAATCCGCATGGCTTCCGGGACAATCCTGCTGATAATGGACGGTTGAACACCAAAGCCATTAATACGATCTGGAATGACGTGTGCCGGGTTGCCGGAGTATCCGGACGAACTCCACATAGTGCGCGGCATGGGATGGGAGTATTCTTGACGCAGAAGAAAGGACTTTCCGCAGCGGGTCGGCAGCTCCAGCACAGCAATAATATCTACACACTGGAATATGCCAGAGTGACCAATCAGGAGCTGCAGGAGGCATTGGATGAACGGTGATTGACTCAGTATTACCTAACAAAGCCCATTGCCTAAGATTTTACGTTGTACAAGGATCGAGATAAGTTCTCAATTCCATGATCACTAATAATTCCTGTCCCATAATTCACAGATGCTTCGATGATCTGTGGATCCTTCCTTACAACTGGATATACCAATTTCATAAAAGATCTTAAATACCCCAAAATTTCTCCGCGTTCGTGGATTCGATAAACCCTCATTCCTTTAACATTTTTTTCCCTTGTCTCTCTTGGTACATCGTAAAACCCGGTGACTGGCGTGCTATTTAGTGCATACACCGTCTTGATATTTTTTGAGGCATAAGCTAGCTGTTGTGCCAACCCGCCACCCAGTGAGTGACCGGCTGCCACAAACTTCACATCCTTATCAAACTCCTTGCAAACTTCATTCTCAACGACTGACCCAATTGTTCGAGCCAGTTGACACTGATTCCAGCCAAAAGGCCAAAACCTTGTACCCCAATGCAAATTACTCCACATATCTCGACGTCGATCTGTACCTGCAAAAACTATTGCCACTTCCACGGAATTATCAGAAAGATCACGGTGCCAAATTGCATACTTTAACTCGTGATCGAGCAGAGCCTGAGTACTTTTTCGGCCTGCTGGTTTTGTGGGCAGCCTATCGTAGATATTCAGCTCTTTCCATTGCTCATAAACTTTATTTTGACCAAAATCAATTTTCCAATCCCGATCATATTTCCCCTCGGAATTCCTTCCTGCATAAACCTCTGCACTGAGCACTGCATATTTGTAGGCATTTACTATCCCCTGTTGCGATTCAAACTGGCTCAGATCAGCTAACCTTTCAACCATGGACGTAATTTCTATGTCCCCACGGTCGAGCGTGTATTGATTCCAAGCCCTTACACCTGCTATCCAGAGGATAGACGCAATGACAAAAAGCATCTCTGGATTGTCTCCTACGTATTGAAAAAACGTATTTAGTAGTTCATCGAACCCTTGCTCTGCATTTCTGTCGGAGATTGAGGGTTCTGGGCTGTCCGATTTCTTCAGTACGAGAAGAATATATCCGCCCCATAGCAGCCCTAGCCAAAATGAAAAATGTTCCAACCACGACCAGAATCCATAGCGTGCCCATTTAAAGAACCATGGGCCTAGCTCGTCCCTCCTAAATGTTTGGTAGTCTGAATAGCTTGGGATGCTACTGCCAATAATCCCACCAGCTGCACCGGCAACTGTAAAGGCAACAAACGTTGGAAACCAATCCCCCAGATCAACTATCTGAAGTTTGACGATAGCTATCGATGCGGTAATTAGTGACAGATAAACACCAATATGAAATTTGGTGTAGTCCATTAATAGTTTTAGTTGATCCACGGTTACTGGCCCGACTTATTGCCGCCTTATCTATTTGGTTCCCTTGAGTATATAACGATGATAAGTAGTCCGTCCTGAAAAAAGGCGCGATGTCGTTAGCGATCATGCGTCATTT
>JAALKB010000145.1:8884-10017 GCA_011088265.1 Gammaproteobacteria bacterium | reverse complement strand
GTCTAGTAATGGGAGATTTTCAGGAGGAAATTATCTGGGATACCAGATTAATATTTCAACGCTATACCGTTAATCCTGTGGCAGTTTCCTACCATTATGCAGTGGGCAGCAATTTTGCAATTGAATCTCTCCAATGTGCGAAATTAGAAACTCTGGAACAACAAGCCCCGAAGGATTTACCCTTCGGGGCTGTCTCAACCTGCATCTTGCGTCAAATAATCTGTATTTGCTTACTAAAAGTCCACAAGCTCGACGTCGAAGATTAGTGTTGCGCTGAGAGGGATAACCGGTGGGTAGCCTTGGGCTCCATATCCGAGATCCGGGGGAATAATCAACGTACGTTTTTCTCCCTTAACCATGTCTGCAACACCCTCGTCCCAGCCCAAGATGACCTTCCTTTCTCCAACAGGAAAGCTCAATGGTGTGCCGCGATCAACGGAACTGTCGAACTTGCTCCCATCCATTAGCCATCCAGTGTAATGAACATGGACGGTGGTCCCTGTGGATGGTTTTTCAGTTCCGGTTCCACCGCCGGTAACCACATAACGAAGTCCGGATGGAGTGACCTGACTTCCCGGCCAACGATCGTTAATGGTGTTTTCCATCTCCTCACGAGCTTCTCGGTTTTTTTCCATTTCGTGCTCTTTTGTAGACAATAGTAATTCGTCAAAAGCAGCTTGATCGGCCTGAAAGGTTTCTGCTGCCTGACCAACTCGAACAATACGCACCTCATTAAGACTATCACCCTGCGCAATCGTATCAACAACTGACTGACCATCAATCACTTTTCCGAAGACAGTGTGTTTTCCGTCGAGCCAGGGGGTTGGCACATGGGTAATGAAGAACTGGCTTCCATTAGTCCCAGGACCCGCATTTGCCATGGAGAGAATCCCAGGACCTTCATGGGTTAACCCAGGATGAATTTCATCATCAAACTGATAACCAGGCCCACCACGCCCGCTACCTTCCGGGCAACCACCCTGAATCATAAAGTCAGCAATTACCCGATGGAACTGTAGGCCATCATAAAATCGACTACCTTCAGCCTTATTAGAGCTTTTGATTCCTTCTGCGAGACCGACAAAGTTCGCAGTGGTCATTGGACACTTTTCATATTCGAGTTGAACCTTGAT
>JAALKB010000145.1:0-8784 GCA_011088265.1 Gammaproteobacteria bacterium | reverse complement strand
GACGTCATATCGTTAGTGGTAAATAGTTAGAGCGAGATAATTAGGGCGGGAGTGCCAAAATACAAAAGGCGGCATTGTATCCCAACGGCGAACCGCAACCAATCTATAGTGACATGAGAAACACTAACACGAGCTGGATCTTTGTGTAGTCATCAAAACCAATACCTTGAAGGGGGCTGTTGGTGTGATGGATTGATAACCCGAGGCCGATCCATTACACTGCGAACGCAGTTCTAACTACAGAATCAGTCATGAAAACGAGGTAGGCGTACTTGGATACAGGTAAAAATCGACTCCTAATGTGGGCTGCCATTGTCCTTGGCTTTTTTTCATCTATTATATTAGTGAGAAATGCCGGTGACGCATCGGTTTTTCCTGCTTTTATTTCAGATCCATTCCAATTCTCCGAATGGATAAATCAGGGTGAGGACTGGCTTAAAAAAAACTATCGGTGGTTTACTCGAATGATTGCAGGCTGGATAGAGACTGCCCTGTACACCGTGGAAGACTTTCTGATTGAGTCACCGTGGTTGCTTATTTTAATGCTCTTCATTCTTCCCTCCATTGCCTATGGTGGACTTCCCCTTGGGTTATTGACTCTGGTTGGCGGCCTCTTCTGGGGCGGAGTAGGAATGTGGGAACCCACCATGCAAACGCTGGCATTGATGGGTATGGCGGTTATCCTTTCGGTCTTTTTTGGAATATTATTGGGTATTACCAGTGCTCAAAGTGATCGCTTCGAATCCATACTCAAACCTATTTTGGATACGATGCAGACGATGCCGGCCTTCGTTTATCTTCTACCCGCAGTGTTCTTTTTTGGTATAGGGGGACCACCGGCAATCATGGCGACCATGATTTATGCCCTTCCACCAGTTATTCGGTTGACCAATCTCGGCATTCGCCAAATTCCCGCAGAAACCATTGAAGCAGCTCATTCATTCGGCGCTAACCGGTTACAAACCCTGGTCAAGGTACAACTGCCCCTGTCTTTACCCAGCATCATGCTGGGAATCAACCAAACTATTATGATGGCTCTTGGTCTTGTTGTACTTGCGACCTTTATTGGCGCCGATGGCCTTGGTAGTGAAGTATGGAAAGCGATTTACAAACTTCGCGTTGGCTGGTCATTGGAAGGCGGGCTTTGCATTGTTTTTATGGCGATCATTTTTGATCGTTTAAGTCTAGCTCTGGGGCGACCAAAACCCAGTGCACTTCCGGCCAATACCACTCGTTTTTATCTCCTACCCCAGTCCTTTGATATCTATCCCATAGCCAAAATAATTGAACGACCCATTGGTGCGGGTTGGAACTTCATTGCTATGTGTGGTCAGGGTTTCACGCAAATTATAGCCGTTACACTTGGAAGCATTGTGAACTTGTTTGATAGCGTGCGAGGTCAGGCATTTGTCATCGGGATCCGACGCCACGCCTTTTTGGTGTCTAGTATCGCCCTTTTATTATCCATCTCTATTTTTGATCATTTTTTTGGTATTGGTGAATTTCTGGAATCCATGCAGTTTTCCTTCCGGGAGCCGGTTGACAATGCCGTCGCATGGTTGACCGTAAACCCAGCATTCATTGCCTTTACCAAAGGTCTTCGGGCATTGGTGTATCTTTACTTCCTACACCCCCTTGATGTCTTTTTAACCTACTTACCGTGGTATATCGTGGTTGCAGTATTAAGTATCGTTAGCTGGATATCCGTCGGTCGCAACTTTGCCCTGGTCTGCTTTTGTCTTTTGATGTTTATTGGTGCCTGCGACCTTTGGGAGCAAGCCATGCTCACTCTTTCTTCAGTGCTGGTTTCTGTACTTATCTGCTTCATTATTGGCATTCCCCTGGGTATTTTGTCGACTCGAAGTAAACGATTTGACATGATACTTCGACCAGTATTGGATGCGATGCAGACACTACCAAGCTTTGTTTATCTTATTCCTGTATTAATGTTTTTCGGCGGCAATATCGTTTCTGCTGTTATTGCAACGGTTATTTATGCGTTGCCTCCAGTGATTAGATTAACTGCATTGGGTATTGGTCAGATTCCGGTTACCTACACTGAAGTGTCCTCATCCTTTGGTGGTACAACCTCACAAACATTGATCAAGGTCAAGTTACCCATGGCATTACCCAGCATTATGCTGGGATTAAATCAAGCAGTGATGATGGCCTTGGCCATGCAAGTGGTTACACCACTGATCGGCGGGGTGGGACTTGGAAGGGAGGTATTTAACGCACTTAATACCTCCAACACCGGAGAGGGGTTGGCTGCTGGAATTGGAATAGTACTGTTGGCAATCATTCTCGACCGTCTGAGCCAGGCATGGACTCAAACTCAACGGGATGCTTTAGGTGTCTAGAGTCCACCGCAAGCTTCCTGGAGATTATTGTGCATCTTATCTCCCATATCAAAGGTATCCAGTGCATCGTCACTTGGGAATTAATCGCTGGATCACCAAACGTTGTTCCTGTTTTTTCGCAGAAGCAGTACTTCAATATCGAAGTGTTAGCATATCGCTAGCCTGTTTCACTTTTAACTCTATCAGCATACGGTCATGATTCATGATCACAAAATAACCATCTGGAGAAAATTAATGACAATTTTGACTTTTAAGAAAACCGTGGTTGGGGGTATTGCCGCCTCAATCCTGGCCCTCGGAGCATTGCCTGCTAGTGCCGCCCAAAGAATGTCTGCACCCATTCCTGACTGGACTGGTGGTGCAGTAGTCTGCAAACTGGTTCAAACTATTCTCGAAAATGAGATGGGATACAAAATTAAGGCCATCACCATGCCTTCCGGTGCGGGTGTGTATGAAGCAATTGCTTCAGGAGATTTGGACTATGCATGTGAAAGCTGGCCATCGTACAGCAGCTCCAAAGATATCATGATCAAGGAGTTTGGTGGTGACGGTACAGTTCAGTACATGGGCCCTACCGGCATTGTTGGTGTATCTTCTTACTATGTCCCAAGATATTTTGTGGATGAAGTTGCACCTGATTTGAAATCCTATGAAGATCTGAATAAATACAAAGAGCACTTTTCCACCATCGAAACTAGTGGTAAAGGTCGTTTGATCGCCTGCCCTACCCCAGCCTGGGAATGTGATGATCAAAAACGCCTCGACCTATTAGGTGTAGATTTCGTTGCTGTGGAACTTGGCACTGAAACGGCTGCCTGGGCAGAAGCGCAGGCGGCATACTCTCGAAAAGAGCCATTTTTATTGTATGCCTGGGAGCCTCATTGGATCCACGCCAAGCTGGATCTTGTGAGAATTGAGCTTCCGGCCCACAATGCCGACACCTGGCCTGCAACTGGTTGGGCCGAAGACGTCACCTTCAACTATGCCAACCCGGATTCCATGGCGGAGCATACTGATGCAGCCCATGTCTTAAGTAACATGGATCTTTCAAACTCCGAACAAGCGAAAATGGTACTTGACATTGACGTTGACGGAAAGGATATCGGTGAAGTTGTCGATGCCTGGCTCGCTGAGAATGAGTCAATTTGGAGAAAATGGCTGCCTTAAACCAGCATAACCATTCATAGAAATTTACCAGGCGGCTCTGTGGTATCGCTTTATACTGGAAATATCCCGTACGGATATATTTCATACTATCGTCGCAGAGCTGTCTGGTTTCATTGATTAGAATTAACTCTCCCTATTGTCGCTGATATGAATAGTTCGACTAAAATAGTCTGCAATAACGTTTGGAAGATTTTTGGTCCGAACCCGGAGAAAACACTCGCGGGGTTAGATCATTCTCTATCCAGAGCCGAAATTCTCGAACAGACTGGCCATGTCGTGGCCGTGAGAAACATGTCCTTCCGTGTTGAGGAGGGAGAGACGTTCGTGGTGATGGGTTTATCGGGTAGCGGGAAGTCCACATTAGTACGCTGCTTATCCCGATTAATTGAACCCACCAGTGGCGAAGTACTCATTGACAACGACGATGTTATTAAGATGGACGCCGCCGCGCTGACTAATCTGCGACGAACGAAGATGAGCATGGTTTTTCAACATTTCGGACTATTCCCCCATCGTCGCGTTGTTGACAATATTGCATTCGGATTGGAAATTCGGGGCATGGGAAAAAAGGAAAGAACAGATAAGGCTATGGAGGTTTTAGAAATGGTGGGCCTATCGGGTTGGGATCAACATTTTCCACGAGAGCTATCTGGTGGTATGCAGCAGCGAGTTGGGTTAGCCAGAGCCATGGCTGTGAATCCAGAAGTGCTTATTTTCGATGAACCTTTCTCGGCTCTGGATCCATTGATTCGAAGGGAGATGCAAGATGAACTACTACGTCTGCAAAAGCTGGTAAAGAAAACCATGGTCTTCATTACCCATGACTTTCTTGAGGCAATAAAAATGGGAGATCACATTGCCATCATGAAAGACGGCGAAACTTCACAAATTGGAACGCCAGAAGAGTTAGTCGCAGAACCCGCTGACGATTATGTGCGTGAATTCACTGAAGATGTGCCACGCTACAAAGTACTAAGCGTTGCGAAAATAATGCAACCGCCGGAAAATGTAACACTCAGCGATAATACGACCACTGTTAAGCCTGATGACAAACTAGAAGCTCTTATTGATCTCGTCTCGAGCAGTAATGGCCCTTTAGGTGTTGTGGATGATAGTGGAGAGTTAGTTGGTGAAATCAATCAAGCCATGGTTCTCAAGGCTATGAATAGCCGAAGCTGATTTATTCCACCATCAACCTGGCTCTTCAAAAAAGGGACACCGGAATGGCATCCCTTTTTTATATTACAAGTATCTACTTTTATATTACAAAATACACGATGCCCCTGGTATCACACACTGGAGCAAACGAACTTTAAACGAAACGGTTCGCCAATGTTTCCAGCGCCTTATCAGATAGACCCGTTAGCCAAAAATCGTTCATTTGAGCTTTTTGGCCTAGCAGAAGCCGCCAGCGGCTTTTGAATGACTCCCCTTTCACATAAGTGCCAAGTACTTTGCGTTTAAGGGTTGAGCCCACTTCAGTTCGACCATGGAGAATACGACCATTGTCACAAATAAGCACTTGCCCTAGCTTCAGCAGGAATTCCTTGGTGTATTGCTGATCTTCCAGTAATTCAACAAATTTGCGGTAAGCCTGATAAAAGCTTTTTACCTTATCATGGGGCATACTAAGCGGTGCCCGGGTATTGTGGTTGAAACGCACCTCTGCAGGGTTTCCCCATTCGTCAAGCTTGATAACGTGATTTAGTCGATAAGACTCCCAGGCATATTTTCCAATAGTGTTGTTCTGCGAAACATTGCCCGGGGCTTCACCCCCTTCCTGCAATACCTTTTCCTCTGCGACCATTCTTCGACGACAGGCAGGGGCATACTCCTCGGTCAGCTGTTTATAATGCTCAGGATATTCTTTCCGTAACACTTCAGCGAGTTTAAAGCCGTCTGCGATAATGGAATATCCTTCAGCTTCCTGATTCGAGTTATTGTATTCCAGACAGTGAAGCAGCTGGATAACTCCAGAGTCGGTGTAGGCTGTCAGATCAGAATGATAAAACAGACGGTCCAGCTTATAGGCATGTTGAATCTTTTGTGCAATTTTATCGGTGGTATCCAAAGTGAATACATTACTTGGATGATATCGGGTATGTAAAAACCCAACGCGAGCCGCTAGCTCCCGAAACGCTTCTTCATTACGAGGTGCGTTTTCGATGATAGACACGCCAGTTTCAATAATCGAATCAAGCCAAACAAAAAGAGCGTCATCGTTGCTAACGACATCATTGAAATCAAAGGTTGGCATATCAAGAGTTTTATCCCAGGTTTTTCGAGCCAAACTTCGTCCAGTTTCACTTTGACAGTGTACCCTCAGCCACGCGGAATCGAATATACTTTCATGGTCGGATCTTGGATCATCCCAAACTATTTTCAGGCTACCATCCTGTTCGACGTCAACGGAATTGCTGGATGGAGATAATGGCATTGTCAGTGGGTCATTGCCTGGGTTAACACTCAGGGTATCATCCTGAAAACACTGCTTACATCGACATGCATCCATTAACCACAGATTGTTGTAAACGCTCTTATGACCATCTTTCCAAAGAACATCAATGGTCTCACCATTTTGTGTAGCAGAATCGATTTGAAAAGATGATTTAACTTGCTGGTTTTGTGCTGTCATAAATACCTCCCAAAAGAGACATAAGTAGGGGACGTTAAGACAGATTCACTGCCCCCCAAATAAGAATAATATTGAAGATTCATACTTCCTGGCTTCTCCCTCAATGTCCATTTTCACAGATATCAGGGAGAAGATCATTTACTAGGCTTCCCGGTCCGCCAACATTTGAAGGACCCTGTCGGAGCATCCGGTTAGCCATGCCTCAGACATACCACTTTGTTTACCTAATAACATTCTCCACCGACTACGAGTCGTTTCCCCTTTGACATAGGCACCGATAACCAACCGTTTTACAAATGATCCAATGGCATTTCGGCCGTGTAAAATTCGGGCATTATCAAATGCGAGTATTTGCCCGGGTTCCAGTAAAAACTCCTTAATGAATCGTTGATCCTCAACCACCTGGGTAAATGCCTTGTATGCGTCATAAAATGCTTCGAGTTCTTCCTGGGGCATATCAAAGGGCGCTCTGGTATTCTGTTTGTATCGAATCTGTCGAACGTTTTCTTTTTCATCCAGATCAATAACATGGCTAAGTTTATATAGGTCCAATTGATACTTAGTGATAGAAGCGCCTCCCTCTTCCTCAACCCTCATACGTCGTCGACAGCTTGGAACTAATGATTTGGTGAGTTGTTTATAATGCTCCGGATGATTCTCCTTGAAATATTTCGCTACATTAAATCCATCTACAACGGTCGAATATCCATCTTTCCCAGTGCTTTCACTTTCGTATTTCAAGCAATACAAAAACTGGGTAAGAGTGGAATCCATATATGGGGTGTAGTCTGTATGGGGAGGAACCTTGGTTAGTTTGTAAGAAGACTGGATAGTTTTGGCAACTTCATCAGTGGTATCCAGGGTATAGATATTGGTTGGATGGTGGCGATCACGCAAAATTCCGATTCTTTCCGTCACCGCGGTCAGACTACTTTCATCTCCATCAAGTGGAGCATTGTCGATGATCGCTACTCCATATTGATGAAGCCCATTCAACCAGCCAAATAACTCATCATCGTTGTTAACGACTTTGTCATAGTCAAAATGTGGAATATCTAGCTCTTTGTCCCAGAGTCGACGTTCTAAGCGCTTATTCATCTCGACATTGCAATGTGCACGTAACCAGGAAGCGTCGAAATTAGTAACGTGGCTGGATTCCTTCCCACCCCAGTTAATATTTAAATTACCATCACTATCTTTTGAGGCCTGGTCGAGCTCAGGTCGTATGTCAATCGTTAAAGGATCATTGCCATAATCAACGCTTAGCGTATCGAACTGGAAACATCGTTCACAACGACAGGCATCCCGTAACCAGAGATTGTTATAAAAGCTGGTATGACCGTCTTTCCACGAAACGTTAACGCCGTTTTCGGTAGCGTTAACAGTATCAATTTGGAAAGCTAATTTAAGTTCAATTTGATTTTCCATACACCTGAAAATATTAATGGTTATAAAAAGACAAAGAAGAAAATTATAGACATTCCCGCGACAAGCGGTCGACAAGGAATCAGAAAAGGAAAAAATTCGGGCCAAATTATAACATCTACAGCAGCATTTGATTAGAAAAATATTTTTCTAAAAGATGCTTTCAAAAACAGTTAGTTACGCAGTAACTATCACAAAGAACCTAAAGTAAAAACGTCAAAAACCGCAAGGCCAGGTCAATAAGGTGTTGGCACTATAGAAATAGCTCGGCAAATGAATATTGCTCGTTCCATTGTTTACAAATTGATAAGCGATCTATTGACCTCAAGTTAGGTTTAACTCTTACAATTCATTGTTCAAATCCCAGGTTGAGAAAATTATGAAGATCACAAAGATTAGTGTTTTTAGGAAACCCCTACCTTACATTTCGGGAGAGCTTGAGATAGGTGACCGTTCTGCCGATCGTGGGAAACTGTCGAGTGATCTTTTCAACAGCACAATTGTCGTTATTGATACAGATGCTGGAATCAGTGGATGCGGTGAATCATGCCCTTGGGGGGACAGTAATCCTGGTGCACTCCCTGCCATGCCCGGGCTTGCTAAAGTTCTATTGGGTAAAGAGCCGCGTGAACTCCATAAAATAGAACGAATTATGGATGTGGCTATCGAAGGTCATTCCTACGCCAAGAGTGCCGTTGACCTTGCCTGCTGGGATTATCCTGGGAAAAAGTACTGGAGTACCTGTTTATATGCTATTAGGTGGGAAGTTGTGTAACGGCGCGCCGCTGTATCGCTGTGTTATGGAACAGACGCACGATAAGATATTAGCCGAGATGGAACAGTACAGGGCTGCAGGTTACAAGTATTTTAAGCTCAGGGTTGGCATTGAGCCAGAAAGCGATATTGAGCTTATCCGATTTGCGGCGACTGCTGCTAAACTTGGGGAAGTTGTGTATGCTGATGCAAATTGTCGATGGACTCTATACGATGCGCTGAAAGTGGTGAGAGCTGTTGATGATCTTGATGTCTTGATCGAACAACCATGCCTCACTTACGAAGAGTGTTTACATGTGCGTTCACGCACAAACCTGTCGATGAAGCTCGATGAACTCGTGACCGATCAAACCATGGCAGAGCGAATGACACAAGATCTTATAGCCGACGTAGCCTGTGTGAAAATGGCGCGAATCGGCGGAC
>JAALKB010000144.1 GCA_011088265.1 Gammaproteobacteria bacterium | reverse complement strand
TCCCAGAAACGCCCCTTACATTCATCTTCGCGGTTTGCTTCTCTCGCGATACGTTCGTTAATGTATCCCATAAACCGACTGATATTGGTTAATGTGTCACGCCAATGCTGGAGTATTGTCTGAATTTCGCGGCGTTCCGACTCAGTAACAACGCCACCTGCTCGATAAAGGCGCATCAAATCACCGGTTTTATGGATCAGCGACCATCGATCAATCACTTGCATGTCGCTTAAGGATTCGCACTCCTCAAGATCAACCCGTAGCACAACATGATAATGATTCGACATCACAGCATAAGCAACGAGATCTATGCAAAACGCCTTACCGAGCTTATGTAGCAGAGACTCCACCCATGCCCGTCGATGTTCATAGCTTTTTCCAGTATGCCTATCACCACCACATAAAAACGCTTGCCTGACACAACGGGAGATACAGTGATAATAAGGGGTGGATTCCAGATTGATTTTTTGGCGTCTGGCTACGGTCATTTTTTGACTCCTGTCTTAAGTGATTCCTGGGTAAAGACTAACCCATTCCATTTCGATGTCAACCCAATTTGTCGATCTTTACTGGGTTGGCTAAGTATGGGTGTCCTTTTTCGGCCGCTTCCTTTTTCGGCCCTTAGTTAAGTCAGGCCCAACGAATCCGGGCATGCTGTCAAGAGCCTAACTGAACCTGGGTGTCCTAACTAGTTTCCTAGCTAACTCAATGGGTTTTATTTTGATGGAGTGGGTTGTTGATATTGGGTATTTTCGATAATTTTAGTTGACGTTTACGTAAACGTAATGTAGCTTTCTTTTTTCCTAAAAAATTGCACCTCATAGAAATGAAAGAACAGTTTTCGATGAATTTTCATCTCGGCGAAGACATCGACATGCTGCGCCACAGTGTTTCGAATTTTGCTGAGCAGGAGATTGCTCCCATCGCCTCAGACATTGATCGGAACAATGAATTCCCTCTTCCTTTGTGGAGAAAGCTTGGGGATATGGGCTTACTTGGAATTACCGCACCGCAGGCTTATGGTGGAAGTGATATGGGGTATTTGGCTCATATTGTTGCCATGGAGGAAATCAGCCGGACGTCTGCATCGGTAGGACTGAGTTACGGAGCGCATTCAAATCTTTGTGTTAATCAAATTCTTCGCAACGGCACCGAACAGCAAAAGGAGACCTATCTCCCCAGATTAATTAGTGGAGAGCATATTGGTTCATTAGCTATGTCGGAGCCAGCTTCTGGCTCCGACGTCGTAAGCATGGGTCTCAAAGCGGAAAAAAAAGGAGACCACTATTTGCTAAACGGCAACAAAATGTGGATTACCAATGGCCCTGATGCCGACGTGGTTGTTGTCTATGCCAAAACTGATCTCACCGCAGGTTCCAGGGGCATTAGTGCACTCATTGTTGAAAAAAAATCCGGTATTCAAACTGCGCAAAAGCTCGACAAACTAGGGATGCGGGGCTCAAATACCTGCGAACTGGTCTTTCAGGACGTTGCTGTGCCGGAAGAAAATCTGCTCGGTGGAGTCAATCGAGGGGTCAATGTTCTGATGAGCGGCCTGGACTATGAAAGAGCTGTTTTATCAGGGGGTCCCCTTGGAATCATGCGCGCCTGTATGGATGTAGTAATCCCCTATATTCACGAACGTAAACAATTCGGTCAGGCAATCGGTGAATTCCAGTTGATGCAAGGTAAGATGGCAGACATGTACGCTACCATGAATGCATGCCGTGCTTACGCTTATGCAGTAGGTCGGGCCTGTGATGCTGGAGAAACATCGCGCAAAGATGCAGCAGCGGTTATTCTGTATTCTGCAGAGAAGGCCACATGGATGGCATTGGAAGCTATTCAGACCCTGGGTGGAAATGGTTACATTAACGACAACCCAACTGGTCGACTACTGCGTGATGCCAAATTATATGAGATTGGCGCGGGAACCTCCGAGATTCGGCGAATGCTGATTGGGCGCGAGTTATTCAAGGAAACTGCCTGACCTGTCGATAGAATCAGTCGAACGATTTCCTTTAGGATAGGTTAGGATAGGTTAGGATAGGTTAGGACAGCCATATCATCATCGTATTAACTTTAATTGCCAGAAACAAAAACATGTCAGATCCAATCGTCATTGTCTCTTCTGCGAGGACACCCATGGGAGGGTTTCAGGGCGCTTTGTCGTCATTGACCGCCGGTGAGCTGGGGGCAGCGGTGATCAAGGCGGCCATCCGTCGTGGAGTCGACGGTAGCACTATCAATTCAGATGAACTATCTCAAAAAATAGACGAGGTAATCATTGGCAACGTTCTTCCTGCTGGACAAGGCCAGGCTCCAGCCAGACAGGCGGCATTAGGTGGCGGTTTAGCCCTTAGCGCCCATTGCACAACCATCAATAAAATGTGTGGTTCTGGGATGAAGGCAACCATGCTAGCTCACGATCTTCTCGTTGCTGGTAGCATTGAAACGGCCATTGCTGGCGGAATGGAGAGTATGAGCAACGCGCCTTATCTCCTGCCCAGTGCCCGGGCGGGTCAAAGAATGGGGCACGGTAAAATGCTAGACCATATGTTTTTGGATGGCCTGGAGGACGCTTATGATAAAGGCACATTGATGGGAGCATTTGCCGAACAATGTGCTGACAAATATCAGTTTACCCGTCAGCAGCAGGACGACTTTGCGATTACATCACTAAAACGTGCTCAAAACGCTATTGAAAATGGGCTTTTTGCCGAAGAAGTCACCCCGGTGACAATTGTTAATCGATCAGGGAAGCATATCGTCGACCAGGACGAACAGCCTTTTAAGGCCAGGATAGACAAAATCTCTCAGCTGAAACCCGCTTTTAGAAAAGATGGCACCGTGACCGCTGCTAATTCCAGCTCTATTTCAGACGGTGCGGCGGCGCTGCTATTGATGAAAGAATCCCGTGCCCACCAACTGGGACTCACTCCTCAAGCAACCATAGTCGGACACAGTACTCATGCTCAGGAACCAGATTGGTTTACCACCGCTCCAGTGACAGCCATCGAAAAATTGCTAGCGAAACTGAATTGGAAGGCGGGTGACGTTGACCTATACGAGATTAATGAAGCATTTGCCGTAGTAACCATGGCGGCGATGACGTCACTATCACTGCCCCACAACAAGGTCAATATTCACGGCGGTGCTTGCGCGCTGGGACACCCAATCGGGGCATCTGGCGCACGGATTTTGGTCACTCTTTTATCAGCCCTTACGCAAAACAAGCTCAAGCGAGGGGTGGCATCATTATGCATCGGTGGCGGAGAAGCCACCGCCATGGCCATTGAAATTCACGAATAGTCTGCTCCAACTGAATAAAAATGCTAACCGAAGATCAGCGAATTATCCGGGATACTGTCCGGTCCTTTTCACAAAAGGTTTTAAAACCGAATTCTGCTCTGTGGGCAGGGAAATCTGAGTTTCCTGAGGAAGCGCTCAAAAAAATGGCTGCCCTTGGTCTCTATGGTATGACTGTTCCAGAGAAGTGGGGGGATCGAATACAGATACAATTTCACTTGTGCTTGCCTTGGAAGAAATAGCCGCGGGAGATGGAGCCTGTTCTACCATTTTGTCCGTGAACAATTCCGTGGTTTGCGGCCCGCTTCTCAAATTTGGTAGCGATTATCTGAAGGAAACCTACCTTCGCCCGTTGGCTAGGGGAGAACAACCTGGATGTTTCTGTCTAACTGAATCTCATGCTGGATCCGATGCTGCTTCTATACGAACCCGGGCAGAGAAGCAAGGAGAGGAATACGTGATTAGTGGGACCAAGCAATTTATTACTTCCGGCAAGAACGCACAAGTTGCTATCGTTTTTGCGGTCACTGACCCCAAAGCCGGCAAGAAGGGCATTAGTGCGTTTGTTGTACCGACTAGTTAAGAGGGTTATCATGTCGAAAAAATCGAAGAAAAAATGGGGCAAAGCGCCTCAGATACCGCAGAGGTTCGATTTGATAGATGCCGTGTTCCGGTCAACCACCTGCTAGGAGAAGAGGGCCAGGGCTATCGAATCGCCCTTGGGAATCTGGAGACAGGCAGGATTGGTATCTCAGCACAGTGCGTCGGCATGGCTCGAGCAGCTTACGACATCGCAAGCACTTACGCTACGGAAAGAGTCAGTTTTGGTAAACCCATTATCCAACATCAGGCCATCGGATTCCGATTAGCTGACATGGCAACCCAGCTTCAGGCGGCCCACCTAATGACATTGGAAGCAGCCCGCCTGAAGGATGCCGGGGAGCCCTGCCTACAACAAGCCAGCATGGCGAAGTTATTTGCCTCTGAAAGCGCTGAAAAAATCTGTTCTGATGCGATTTCAGTGCTGGGAGGATATGGCTATATCCGGGATTCTGGAGTGGAACAAATCGCGCGGGATGTTCGCATAGCCCAGATATACGAGGGCACCAGCGACATCCAGAGAATGGTCATTGCCAGAGACATCGAACGTAACACCATCGGAAAGCCCTGAATTATGCCTATTTTACAATCCGCTGTTGTTCCCGATTCCAGGGAGTTTGGTGTAAATGCCGCAGCCATGGAACCCGTTGTTGATGATCTACGCACGAAAATATTCGGGATTGCTTTGGGTGGAAATGAAAAGGCAAGACAGAAACATCTCGAGCGCGGAAAACTGCTGCCCCGTCAACGCATTAGCCAGCTATTGGATACCGGTTCGCCCTTTCTTGAATTCTCCCAATTCGCCGGTTGGGAGCTTTACGGCGGTGGAATTGCAGCGGGCGGAATTATCACCGGAATTGGGCGGGTAGCAGGGCTCGAATGCGTGATTGTCGCCAATGATGCTACGGTAAAAGGAGGAACCTATTTTCCGATTACCGTAAAAAAACACCTTCGAGCTCAGGAGATCGCTCTACAAAACAACCTACCATGTATTTATCTCGTCGATTCAGGAGGAGCATTTTTACCCCTTCAGGATGAGGTATTTCCAGATAGGGAACACTTCGGACGGATTTTCTACAACCAGGCAAACATGTCTGCTGCGGGGATACCACAAATCGCTGTAACTATGGGTAGCTGCACTGCAGGGGGAGCTTATGTACCCGCCATGTGTGATGAAAGTATTATTGTACGAGAAACTGGTACCATTTTTTTGGGTGGGCCGCCGTTGGTAAAGGCTGCCACTGGAGAAATAGTTAGTGCCCAGGATCTGGGTGGTGCAGAGGTTCACGGAAAAACATCTGGCGTGGTTGATCATATTGCCAATGATGACCAACACGCTTTAGGTATCGCCCGAAATATCATCGGCCATCTGAATCGTCCTAAACGAGCGGATCTTCAAACAAGACCACCGGAAGAACCTATATATCCGGCGGAACAGCTCTATGGAATCATCCCAGCAGACAAACATCGGCCTTTCGACATCAGAGAAGTTATTGCTCGCGTCGTCGATGGTAGCGTACTCGACGAGTTCAAGTCTCAGTACGGCACCACTCTGGTTTGCGGCTTTGCGCACATTCATGGCTATCCTGTTGGTATTGTCGCCAATAATGGCATTCTTTTTTCCGAATCGTCCCTTAAAGGCGCCCATTTCGTTGAGCTCTGCTCACAACGAAAAATTCCTCTGGTATTTCTACAAAATGTCACTGGTTTCATGGTCGGACAAAAATACGAAGCGGGCGGTCTAGCCAAGGATGGCGCCAAAATGGTAACGGCGGTAGCCTGCGCTAAAGTACCCAAATTTACTGTGGTGATCGGGGGAAGCTTTGGGGCGGGGAACTACGCCATGTGTGGACGGGCATTCGGTGCACGTTTTCTGTGGATGTGGCCCAATGCCCGGATTTCCGTTATGGGAGGAGAACAAGCGGCCAGTGTTCTAACCCAGGTTAAGGGCGACGCCCTTGAGGCAGGCGGACAATCCTGGACCGAAGAACAAAAAGCCGAATTTATGGCCCCCATTGAGAATCAATATGAAACCCAGGGACACCCATATTACTCCAGCGCACGACTCTGGGATGATGGGATCATTGACCCAATTGACACACGTACGGTACTAGGGCTTGGAATATCGGCTGCGCTCAATGCTCCTATCGAAAGTACGCAGTTTGGTGTATTTCGAATGTAACCAGCCCAGAACCCACGAACTCCCTCAACAATGCCCAGGAATTTCATAGGCGTGTTGATTTCATACCAGGAATTGTATTTTTCTTTATTAGCGAAAGGCCCCAGTGTTTAAAAAAATATTAATTGCTAATCGCGGTGAAATAGCCTGCCGTATTGCTCGAACCGCGAAAAAAATGGGAATCGTAACTGTAGCGGTTTACTCCGATGCAGATGTCGATGCCATGCATGTAGAAGAGTGTGATGAGGCGATTCACATTGGCCCTGCTCCGGCAGGAAAAAGCTATCTAAACGCGGAAAGAATTCTCGAAGCTATCCATCCCGGATATGGGTTTTTGTCGGAAAACCCAGCATTTGCAGAACAATGCTTTGATAGAAATATCACGTTTATCGGCCCATCTGCAACAGCGATTCGATCTATGGGATCAAAGAGTACCGCAAGAAAAATCATCGCAACCGCTGGTATCCCAGTGCTTCCCGGATATGACGACGAAAACCAGGACACCCAGGTATTGGTGGAAGCAGCCAGGACTATTGGCTATCCCCTACTAATCAAGGCGGTCTCCGGCGGCGGCGGTAAGGGCATGAGGGTCGTTAACCATGCTGATGAGCTCGCCCCTTCCCTTGAGGCTGTAAAACGCGAAAGCAAGGCAGCGTTCGGTGATGAACAGGTTTTGCTTGAGCGGTATTTGCGCACCGCGAGGCATATCGAAATTCAAATATTTAGCGACACCCATGGAAATGTTGTGCATTTGTTTGAAAGAGATTGTTCCGCCCAGAGACGGCACCAAAAAGTGATCGAGGAAGCCCCAGCACCAATGATGTCCCCGGAGCTTCGAGATCAGATGGGGCAAGCCGCGGTGAAGTGCGCCAAGGCAATTTCCTATTGGGGCGCAGGCACCATCGAGTTTCTACTTTCCCCGAATGGAAAATTCTATTTTATGGAAATGAACACCCGACTCCAGGTTGAACACCCCGTCACCGAATTAATTACCGGACAGGATCTTGTTCGATGGCAACTGCTGGTGGCTCAGGGGGCCTGCCTACCATTGAAACAGGAAGAGCTATCTATCCATGGACATGCCATTGAGGCCCGTATCTATGCCGAGAACCCTGCCCTGGGGTTTCTGCCCGCCACGGGGATGCTCCACCATGTGACACTACCCATCACCGGGGAGCATATTCGAATTGATACGGGTGTCCGCCAGGGCGATCAGATTAGTGTTCATTACGATCCAATGATCTCCAAATTAATTGTCTGGGGAGAAGATCGACCAACGGCGTTAAAAAATTTGTCCCGAGCCCTCGATGACTATTGCATACTCGGGGTACAAAATAACATCAGTTTTCTCAGCGACCTGACAGCTCATCCAGTTTTTGCTCAAGGTTGCGTAGACACACGATTCATCGAAAATCGCTTTGACGAATTGTCTTCGCCTTCTTCTACTGAAACACTGCACGATATTGCGCTGCTAGTCTCGTGTTACGATTTAATTAAGTCCAGAGAATCAACCAGAAAGACCCAGCAACAAAGTCAGGACCCCTTCTCTCCCTGGGGCCTTAGTAATCATTGGCAAAACCAGCTTCACGGTAATACCCATCTATACTATACAATCTCTGATACCGTTAATATCAGTCAAGTAACCATTGACGCTTGGTCGCGGCAAAATGAATTATGTATTTGCATTGAATCCGATACACCCAAAGCACATTCTCTGCCTGAAATCCAATGCGAGGTATGGTTCAGTGACGAAAACAACCTGATAGTGAAAACGCCTCAACAGGAATTGAAAGCGATTCTCACCGACACTGGTTCTGAGTTGCTAATTTGTCATGATAATCGCAACTGGCAAATCCATCGCTTCGACCCTCGAGCCCAGGAAAATAACCCTGCCGAACAAAACGGCCAGCTTACGGCTCCCATGCCCGGGACGGTGGTTGCTGTGATGGTAAACGAAGGTGATGTAATCTCAGAGGGAAACCCACTTATCATTGTTGAAGCAATGAAAATGGAACATCAAATCAATGCGCCGAACGACGGCACAGTCGGCCATATTTACTTCACTCAGGGAGATCAGGTAAATGAGGGTGACACTTTATTGACAATCGATGGGTATGGCGACGAGCCTGCCTGAAACACCGGATTTCCAATCCGGCGAATCCAGTCTGAATCCATCATGAAAAACAAATTTTTCCCCACCCTACTACTTCCCCGGCACGCAAAAATCGTTGAAGTTGGTCCGAGAGATGGACTGCAAAATGAAACGCGTTCAATCTCCATCAATACCCGCATAGAACTGATAAACCGTCTGGCAAACAGTGGCCTTAGGCATATAGAGGCAGGGAGTTTCGTACACCCTAAATGGGTCCCTCAAATGGAGAACAGTGACAAGGTGTTAACCGCTCTATTTGAACAAGCCGAATCCTCTTCGAATAGTGATAGAAAAAACATGCACTATCCGGTGTTAGTTCCAAATATGCGCGGCCTCCAGGGAGCGCTCCAGTGTGGTGCCCGGGAAATTGCAGTTTTTGCAGCCGCTTCAGAAGCCTTCACAAAGAAAAATATTAATTGCACTATTGCAGAAAGCATTGAACGTTTTCAAGAAGTTGTTGAATCCGCTCTAGGTGAAGGCTTGAAAGTTCGAGGTTATATTTCCTGTGTAATGGGTTGTCCTTATGAAGGTCAGGTTGATGCCGGGAGGGTTGGTGAAATTGCTCATCAATTGGACCAGATGGGCTGCTATGAAATTTCCCTGGGAGACACCATTGGTACGGGCACGCCGAACATGGTAACCACACTCATTGGGACACTCATGGAAAAATTGCCATTTCCCGGATTGCCGTTCATTTTCATGATACCTACGGCCAGGCGTTGTCAAATATCTATGCTGCCTTACTGATGGGCGTCACCACCATCGACAGTTCGGTAGCGGGATTAGGTGGGTGTCCTTATGCCAGGGGAGCCAGTGGAAATGTTGCCACCGAAGATGTGGTCTATTTATTAAATGGATTGGGCATCGAACATGGTGTAGATTTAGAGGAGCTGATTAAAACCGGTCGGTTTATTTGTGAAAAGCTTGAAAAGCCAGTTTCGTCCCGGGTCAATCAGGCCAGCTAAATATCCAGAGCCAAGTATCCAGACCAACGTCTTTCCATATTGTCGCTCTTTCGCACACCGTACTTAAAACAGCCTGACAAGATAATACATCCACAGGGAAACCGTACCTGAAAAGAGGAAATAAAACCCATGAGCACTAATCCAACCCTGGGCTTTGACGTCTACGGTACCCTTATCGACACTCATGGCGTGATTGTCGAACTCGAAAAGCATATAGGCGACCTAGCGCCTTGTTTTTCCCAGGTCTGGCGAGAAAAACAATTGGAATACACCTTTAGGCGAGGACTGATGGAACGCTATCAACCTTTTGGAATTTGCACCAGGGATGCTCTGAACTACACCAACCAAATACTTGATTGTGGTTTGAATGAGCAACAAAAATCGATTCTGCTTCAGTGCTATGCCACTTTACCCGCCTTCGATGACGCCATTGCAGGTCTTGAGCAAGCCATGGCGACCGACTTCAATTTATTTGCATTCTCTAACGGTCAGGAGTCTGCGGTGGATCAGGTCCTGAAAAATGCAGGAATTCGCCACTATTTCAAAGGCATCGTTAGTGTGGATGATCTTAAAACTTTTAAACCCAATCCTTCGGTTTACCAGTACTTTATTAAGAAAACAAACTCGGACAAATCATCCGCCTGGCTTGTGTCAAGCAATGGTTTCGATGTCATCGGCGCCGTATCTATCGGTATGCAGGCCGCTTGGGTTCACCGCTCAAAATCAGTGGTTTATGATCCCTGGGGAGTCCACCCAACTCTCACCGTAAATAGCCTGGACGGCTTGAGTGGTTCACTTCGTGGACACTAACCACTTTTTTTCGTTTCTTCCTACC
>JAALKB010000143.1 GCA_011088265.1 Gammaproteobacteria bacterium | reverse complement strand
TGAAGTCGTAACAAGGTAGCCCTAGGGGAACCTGGGGCTGGATCACCTCCTTAAAAGAAACAGGGATTTCGTTTCGAAGCGTCCACACAATTTGCTTGGTTTGTTGATAGGGTCAGTCCTTGTTTGCAGGATTTCTGGGTCTGTAGCTCAGTTGGTTAGAGCGCACCCCTGATAAGGGTGAGGTCGGAAGTTCAAATCTTCCCAGACCCACCAGTTGCGTGAGCTCTTTTTGCGGAACCATTGTTCGGGTTTAATGTGAAGCGAGCCAGTGTTCCCATTATCCTGTCTGATATCGGGGTAGTTAACTGGGGCCATAGCTCAGCTGGGAGAGCGCCTGCCTTGCACGCAGGAGGTCGGCGGTTCGATCCCGCCTGGCTCCACCAGTTTACCGCCAGACATGAAGGGGATTCTGCAGGGTGGATACTGACTCACAGGTTATCAGGTAGCAAAACCGGTTTTGCCCATGAGCGCATTTTATGGGATTTTTACATCAGTTCCGTTTCTGAAGCTGAACCGGTTTTGTTACTTTCGGCCTATCATGACTGATAGGCCCTGTTCTTTTACAATTAGGGTAGTCAAAGGCGCGCGCAAGCGCAAATTTACTGTTATCAGTGTCCAATTTATTGGACATGCAACGGCGAATTTCGTAAGCGCGGGTACAAAACATTGCAGGTGGTTAACCACGGTTAGCTGCTGGCAATAATTTTAATTTATATAGCTTATGTCAAAAAAACTCGCAAGAGTTTATCCATATGCACCATGAGGAAAGGGATGCCGTGAGGTGTTCCAGACTTTTTGGGATTATATGGTCAAGCAATTAAGCGCACACGGTGGATGCCTAGGCGATAAGAGGCGAAGAAGGACGTTGTAGCATGCGATAAGCCTCGGGGAGCTTGCAAACCAGCTTTGATCCGAGGATTTCCGAATGGGGAAACCCACCTGCTTGCAGGTATCCTGTACTGAATACATAGGTACAGGAAGCGAACCCGGGGAACTGAAACATCTAAGTACCCGGAGGAAAAGAAATCAACCGAGATTCCCTTAGTAGCGGCGAGCGAACGGGGACCAGCCCTTAAGCTTTTTGAGTTCTAGTTGAACAGTCTGGAAAGTCTGACAATAGAAGGTGATAGTCCTGTAAACGAAAGGGCTCTTAAAGTGAAAACGAGTAGGGCGGAGCACGAGAAACTCTGTCTGAACATGGGGGGACCATCCTCCAAGGCTAAATACTACTTATCGACCGATAGTGAACCAGTACCGTGAGGGAAAGGCGAAAAGAACCCCTGTTAGGGGAGTGAAATAGAACCTGAAACCGTGTGCGTACAAGCAGTGGGAGCCTGTCTTCGGACAGGTGACTGCGTACCTTTTGTATAATGGGTCAGCGACTTAATTTTAGTAGCAAGGTTAACCGAATAGGGGAGCCGTAGAGAAATCGAGTCTTAATAGGGCGTATAGTTGCTAGGATTAGACCCGAAACCGGGCGATCTAGCCATGGCCAGGTTGAAGGTCGGGTAATACCGACTGGAGGACCGAACCAACTAATGTTGAAAAATTAGTGGATGAGCTGTGGCTAGGAGTGAAAGGCTAAACAAGCCCGGAGATAGCTGGTTCTCCCCGAAAACTATTTAGGTAGTGCCTCGTGACTTACTCCAGGGGGTAGAGCACTGTAATGGCTAGGGCTGCATCTCGCGGTACCAACCCATAGCAAACTCCGAATACCTGGAAGTACTATCACGGGAGACAGACGGCGGGAGATAAGTTTCGTCGTCGAGAGGGAAACAGTCCAGACCGCCAGCTAAGGTCCCTAAACACATCTCAGTGGGAAACGATGTGGGAAGGCTCAGACAGCCAGGATGTTGGCTTAGAAGCAGCCATCATTTAAAGAAAGCGTAATAGCTCACTGGTCGAGTCGGCCTGCGCGGAAGATTTACCGGGGCTCAAGATGTGTACCGAAGCTGCGGATGCGTGGATATTTATATTTGCGCATGGTAGGGGAGCGTTCTGTAAGCCTGTGAAGGTGAATCGTAAGGTTTGCTGGAGGTATCAGAAGTGCGAATGCTGACATAAGTAGCGACAATGCGGGTGAAAAGCCCGCACGCCGAAAACCCAAGGTTTCCTGCGCAACGTTAATCGGCGCAGGGTGAGTCGGCCCCTAAGGCGAGGCAGAAATGCGTAGTCGATGGGAATCAGGTTAATATTCCTGAACCGTTTGTAACTGCGATGGGGTGACGGAGAAGGCTAGGTTAGCCGGCTGTTGGATATGCCGGTTTAAGCGAGTAGGCTGAGGACTTTGGAAAATCCGGGTCCTTAAGGCTGAGACGTGATGACGAGCTCTTTATTAAGAGCGAAGTAATTGATGCCATGCTTCCAGGAAAAACCTCTAAGCTTCAGGTTACAAGTGACCGTACCCCAAACCGACACAGGTGGGTGGGGTGAGAATCCTAAGGCGCTTGAGAGAACTCTGGTGAAGGAACTCGGCAAAATGACACCGTAACTTCGGGAGAAGGTGTGCCCCTGGTATGTGAAGAGACTTGCTCTTGGAGCAGAAGGGGGTTGCAATAAAGAGGTGGCTGCGACTGTTTACTAAAAACATAGCACTGTGCAAACTCGCAAGAGGACGTATACGGTGTGACGCCTGCCCGGTGCCGGAAGGTTAAATGATGGGGTTAGCTTAGGCGAAGCTCTTGATTGAAGCCCCGGTGAACGGCGGCCGTAACTATAACGGTCCTAAGGTAGCGAAATTCCTTGTCGGGTAAGTTCCGACCTGCACGAATGGCGTAACGATGGCCACACTGTCTCCACCAGGGACTCAGCGAAATTGAAATTGCTGTGAAGATGCAGTGTACCCGCGGCTAGACGGAAAGACCCCGTGAACCTTTACTACAGCTTCACACTGGACTCTGAACAAGTATGTGCAGGATAGGTGGAAGGCTTTGAAGCGGAGACGCCAGTCTCTGTGGAGCCATCCTTGAGATACCACCCTTGCTTGTTTGGGGCCCTAACCGAGGTCCGTTATCCGGATCCGGGACCGTGTGTGGTGGGTAGTTTGACTGGGGCGGTCTCCTCCCAAAGAGTAACGGAGGAGCGCGAAGGTACTCTAAGTACGGTCGGAAATCGTACGGTTAGTGTAAAGGCATAAGAGTGCTTGACTGCGAGACAGACACGTCGAGCAGGAACGAAAGTTGGTCTTAGTGATCCGGTGGTTCTGTATGGAAGGGCCATCGCTCAACGGATAAAAGGTACTCCGGGGATAACAGGCTGATACCGCCCAAGAGTTCACATCGACGGCGGTGTTTGGCACCTCGATGTCGGCTCATCACATCCTGGGGCTGAAGCCGGTCCCAAGGGTATGGCTGTTCGCCATTTAAAGTGGTACGCGAGCTGGGTTTAGAACGTCGTGAGACAGTTTGGTCCCTATCTGCCGTGGGCGTCGGAGACTTGAGAGGAGCTGCTCCTAGTACGAGAGGACCGGAGTGGACGTACCCCTGGTGTTCCAGTTATCATGCCAATGGTATTGCTGGGTAGCTATGTACGGACGGGATAACCGCTGAAAGCATCTAAGCGGGAAGCCCCCCTCAAGATAAGGTCTCCCGGGACTTAAGTCCCCTGAAGGGTCGTTGAAGACCACAACGTTGATAGGCTGGGTGTGGAAGTTCAGTAATGAATGAAGCTAACCAGTACTAATTGCCCGTGTGGCTTGATCATATAACACCCAAAAAGTCTAAAGAGATTTTAGCGGTGTGTGTATGCATAAGACTATATAAATCCCGTGTCCCTAAACCGGACACAGCGCCAATGACTACCCTGATTTGTAAGACCGGTCTTTACCTGTCTGTAACAAACCTGAGAAACAGAACCAGTGACATTGTCTGCCGTTCTGTGACTCATGCCAGTTTGTCTGGTGGCAATAGCGAGCGAGTACCACCTGATCCCATCTCGAACTCAGAAGTGAAAACGCTTAGCGCCGATGATAGTGTGGGGTCTCCCCATGTGAAAGTAGGACACTGCCAGACAATTTAATAAGGGCCCCATGCCGGAGACGGTGTGGGGCTTTTTTATTGCACCTGCCCTTTGCCCTCTGTCACCCTGCGTGCAAAATCCCTGTCACCTCTATCGGGGGGCGTGAAATGTGTACCTTCCCAATAGAATTGTTTGGTATAGAGGAGCGCGAATAGATATCTGGTTAAAGTGCTTGCTCGTTTAAATGTTGCATAATTTCGTCGGCCTGAATGCAGCGTTTTACACGATGGAACAATGAGGAGGCCTCAGAATAATGTCTCATGAGGTAGGAAAGCCATTGTTTTGTTCGGTTACCCACGTATTTGCCTTTGAAGTGTGTACTGCTATTGAATTGATCTCGAACCAACTCCACAACGTGGCTCCAATCCATAGGTGTATAGTTCTCTGACCGATGCCACGCTTTAGTCTGTAGAGCAAGATCTGGACATGAAAGCGCTCCCCTCGCGAGCATGATGTGTTCGGAATTGCTTTGATGCATGGCCTTGGTAACATCAGAAGGTGTCCAGATTTCGCCATTTATTGTAATGGGCATTTCGGCAGGTTGTTGAACCTGACCAACGGCTGACCAATAGGCTGGTGCTTTATATCCTTGGGTCCTGGTCCTTGCGTGGATGCATAATTCCGTTGCTCCTGCTTCAGCTGCTGAGCCAATAATATCCGATAGCAGGGTATCGTCTTCAAAACCGAGGCGGATTTTTGCGCTGACGGGAATTTGTTCAGAAACGTTCTCCCTAACTGCATGAATAATCTCAAAGACCCGTTGTGGCTTTTTCAACAAAACCGAACCACCATCATGTCGGTTTACGGTTTTTGCGGGACAGCCGAAGTTGATATCAATCCCCGGTGCTCCAAGACTGGCAGCGCATCGGGCACTCAGGCCCATGCTTTTCGGATCCCCGCCCAGCAGTTGGAGATACACTGGAATGCCAGATTTAGTTCGTCCTCCGGTTTCAAGTTCGGGGCAGTAGCGAAAAAAGACTTTCTCAGGAACACGATGGTCCGTCACTCTAACGAATTCGGTGACGCATCGATCATATCCACCCACGCTGGTGAGTAGCTCGCGCATTTGATAGTCAATAACACCCTGCATCGGGGCAAGAATTATTCGCATGCCTGTTTATCCCTGTAAACCAATATCCTGTAAACCAATATCGGCGATCACACTTTCCCCGATTATCAGACTCTTTCTAACACCTTCTTTGCAAAAGTTAGAGTGTTCCATAGTGGAATATTCTGCGGCTTTCGTGTCCCGATCGGCGATGGCTTTATAAAGGGTTTTGTGTTGCTGGTCGAGGGTTTCGATGATGGCTTGATTGGAGCTATTGATTTGTTCGGTGTACCACATTTGAGCAATTCGCTCATGATCGGCAAGAATTCGACGGTAGCTGTCGACAAAATATTTATTCTTACCGCCTTCAGCGATACTCAGATGAAAGCGGCTGTTAGATTCCACTATGGCAGAAATATCACCTCTTTCTAGGTCAGAAGCAAATTGCTTCTGGGCTCTGGCGATGTGTTCAATGTCCTGATCTGTCCGTCGCAAGCAGGCCAATCGGGTAAATGCTTTTTCGATTAGGTCGCCGGCTTCGAAAATGGACTGTAATGTTAGGAGATCCAGAGGGGTAACGGTAGCTCCCCGGTTCTTCCGTATTTCAACGAGCCCCTCGGCGGATAAGCGAATCAATGATTCCCGAATTGGGGTACGGGACATGCCAAACCTCTCCACGAGAGACTGTTCATCAAGGTATGTACCCGGCGGAATGCGAAGAGTAATAATTTCGTGTCGAATCTGTTCGTACAATGAGCGCTTCGGCATATTTCGTTATACGTTAGGTGGCTAGGTAAGGTACCGTTTAATTGAGAAATGGTGGTCGCTGCTGTAATTTTTATTTGATGACATTAGAGTTTGCATTGTATATTATTTGCATACAATTATCTTAATGAGAAGACTGATGAAATTCGAAGGTATTTATCCTCCAGTTATTACTCCCCATAGTGAGGGCGGTTCAATTGATCGGGATGGGTTTGTGGCAATGGTAGAACATCTGGTGGAGTCAGGTGTGCATGGAGTGATCGTTGGTGGAACTACCGGGGAGTATTATGCACAAACAAAAGAAGAGCGGGTTGAATTGATGAAGCTCGCTAATGAAACCCTGCGAGGAAGGCTTCCGCTCATTGTGGGGGTTGGCGCTATTCGTACCGAAGACTGCATTGAATATGGACAATTGGCGAAGGAAAATGGTGCTGAGGCCATTTTATTGAGTGCGCCTTACTATGCAGTCCCAACCCAACTTGAGTTAGCAAATCACGCACTTGCGGTTGATCGAGCGGTCAATTTGCCGATTATGCTCTACAACTATCCGGGGCGAACAGGGACCACTATGCAGGCAGAGTTTTTTGATCGCGTGGGGCGTAGTCCAAACTTTCGGGGTATCAAGGAATCTACCGGCGACGTCAATCAATTGCACATGCTGGCAAGAGAATACCCACACATTACTCTATTATGTGGCATGGATGATCAGGCCCTGGAGTTTTTTGCATGGGGAGCCCGGGGATGGGTTTGCGCAGGTGGTAACTGTTTGCCGAAAGAGCATGTTGCGTTATATGAGGCAGTAGCACTGGAAAATGATATCGTCAAAGGTCGTCGTATTATGTCGGCCTTAATGCCTTTTATGGGAATTCTCGAGCAAAGTGGAAAATTCATTCAAAGTATTAAACATGCCTGTCGCATAGAGGGGTTACCAACGGGCCCGGTGAGAAAACCGCTACAGGAACTAAACAAACAGGACAAACGAGAACTCGAAACGGTACTTAAAACACTGAAATCTGCCATGAGAAAGATACAAAGTGAGTCACCGGGCAAGCAGTCGAATATTGAAGAACAGCCGCAAATTCAACAAAGCAAAAACACCCATGGGGATCAAAATGTCGTCACTATTAACCCTTGAAGAATATCAGTCCATCGCTGAGAGTATGAGTTTCCCAGGCGGCGCTTTTATCGATGGAAAAGCGCGATCAGCCCTTAGTGGTAATACCTTTGAAAGCCTGAATCCTTCGAATGGAAAAAGCCTTGGAATGATTGCCCTATGCGGTCAGGAAGATGTGGACCATGCAGTGGAGAAAGCCAGAGATGCTTTCGAGGATAGAAGGTGGGCGGCGGTTCATCCCAGTGAAAGAAAAGCCACTTTGATTCGGTTGTGTAAGCTGATCAAGAGAAATCAGCACGAACTTGCTGTGCTGGAGAGCCTGGAAAGCGGTAAACCCATTGCCGAAGTAGAAACGGTGGATATTCCTGAAGCCATTCACTGTATTTCCTGGCATGCAGAAACGGCAGATAAACTCTATGATCAGGTTGCGCCAACAGGAGAGGATGCCATTGCGATGATTGTGAGGGAGCCAATAGGTGTGGTTGCCGCAGTATTGCCCTGGAACTTTCCAATCTTGATGATGGCTTGGAAAATTGGCCCTGCCCTAGCCGCAGGTAACAGTGTCATTATAAAACCGGCTGAAGAAACCAGCATGACGGCACTCAGAATAGCGGAGCTAGCCGTGGAGGTTGGAGTGCTAAATGTGGTAACCGGAATTGGTGAGAGTACTGGAAAAATGATTGGTTTGCATCCTGGAATTGACATGGTGTCTTTTACTGGGTCTACGGAAGTCGGAAAATATTTCCTCAAATACTCCGCCGATAGCAACATGAAAAAAGTGGTACTGGAATGTGGTGGAAAAAACCCCTGTGTCGTTATGAGTGATGCAGAAAATCTGGATACGGTAGCTCAACATGTTACCAATGCAGTGTTCTGGAATATGGGCGAAAACTGTTCGTCAAATTCCAGGCTAATCGTGGATAAGGAAGTTAGCGAATCCTTAATGGAGCGAGTGCTACACCGGTTAAGAGAATGGCGGACCGGCGATCCTCTGGATCCCTCTAACCGGTTGGGCGCGATCGTATCTCGCAGTCAATACAGGAGAATACTGGACTACATCGAAACGTCCCCAAAAGAGGGTGCCGAGCTTATAGCTGGTGGGAATGCGATCGAACTGCAAAATGGGTTTTTTATCGAGCCAACAATTTTTACCGGCGTTACTCCCGATATGACCATTGCAAAGGAAGAAGTTTTCGGCCCGGTACTCGCGGTGATCACGGTGTCCGGGGAGGATCAGGCTGTGAGTATTGCCAACGAAACCTGCTACGGCTTGGCTGCTTCTGTGTTTACATCCAATCTGAAACGCGCCCATCGCATGTCAAGAGCGATACGGGCTGGGACCGTTACGGTCAACTGTTTTGGTGAAGGTGACATCACAACGCCTTTTGGTGGATACAAGCAGTCAGGATTCGGTGGTCGGGATAATTCCATTCATGCGCATGATCAATATACCGAGATGAAAACAATCTGGATTGATGTATCGGATCAGGATATTGATGACGCCATCAACTAAGCCACTAGTCTACCCCAACACTAGTCCATCCGGGCTTTGTTGGATTGTCATCTGAATGTGAATCGAAACTCAGTTCAGAGTCTATTAATTGAGAAAGAATATTCACCTGATGCTGGAAACAGGTATTGATTTGAATGAATTTGAAAGTTCGAAAACCTCCCAATGATCTTGCGGGCTCAGGTTGGTATGAAATATTGCCTGAGCCACCCCCACCGGAAATTTTGGATAGTACAATTAACGCCGATTGGGTCGTTATCGGAGGGGGATTTACTGGATTAACTACAGCCAGACGATTGTTGGAAAATTGCCCCGATGATCGCATCGTCGTCCTCGACGCCCAGAGAATTGGCTGGGGGGCTGCGGGAAGAAATTCTGGTTTTATGATAGATCTGCCACATGATCTACAGAGTAAGGACTATAGTGGTGGGACTACTCGGGATCGAAACCAAATCAAAATGAATCGATTCGCCATCGGGTATGCAAAAAGTATGGTGAATGAATACGGATTGCATTCATTCATGGATACCGGCGGGAAAATCAACGCTGCAACAGACGTTCAGGGGATGAATGCCCTGCGCGCTTATTCCGAGCACCTCAGAGAGCTGGATGAGTCGTTCGAAGAATACGACGCACAAGTGCTAAAAGAGATTACCGGGATTGATTACTATGCAGGAGGGATCCACACTCCAGGATGTGTTCAAGTACAGCCGGCAGGATATATCCGGGGTATTGCTCAGGGCCTTCTGCAAAGCAGCAAGAATATCAAAATTTATGAAAACTCTCCCATAACTGAAATTGTTTCAGGGGAGACAAAAAGGATAAAAACACCGAAGGGAGAAGTTTTATCCAACAGGGTTGTGTTGGCGGTGAATGGACATTTGGAATCCTTTGGACTATTTTCAAAACGATTGATGCATGTTTTTACCTATGGGAGCATGACTCGTCAATTGTCTGTTGATGAACTCAATCGCTTGGGCGGCCGCGATCAATGGGGTATCACTCCGGCTCATCCTATGGGGACAACGGTGCGAAAAGTGAAGGAAGGTCGTATTGTTGTGCGTAATGTTTTTACCTATAACGGTAATATGGAGACCACTAAAGATCAGGTGAGTCAAACGGGAAAAAGACATGACAAAGCCTTCAGGAATCGATTCCCAATGCTGAAAGACGTTAGCATGGAATATCGGTGGGGAGGACACCTTTGTCTTTCCTTAAATTCTGCACCAGCATTCGGTGAAGTTGAAAAAGGTGTTTTCGCCTCGGGTTGCCAAAATGGATTAGGCGCTGTTCAGGGAACCCTTGGAGGGATATTGATTGCAGATTTGGCGTCAGGAAGAGACAATCCGATGATCAAGTCTTTGATAGAACCAGGTGAGCCGGCGAAACTCTATCCAGAACCTTTTATGACCATTGGTGCAAAAATGAATTTGTGGTGGAATCATCTCCGCGCCGGAAAAGATCTCTAGTTCATTGATTCACCGATAAGATTAACATAAGGCCCGAACCGGGTCCTTAATCAGGACCAGAAAACCGAACCGTCGCGGATCCGGTGTATTTAATCTCTTAGGGTTTAATTCCCCGCTCCTTGGGGCGTAAGATGTATGGGTG
>JAALKB010000142.1 GCA_011088265.1 Gammaproteobacteria bacterium | reverse complement strand
AATCTTTAAATGTTTGGAAACTCCATTCAGCGACATGTCATAGTATGACGCCAGATCCGTAACCCGACATGGGCCCTGTTGGCAGAGCTGGGTTAATAGCTCCCGCCGGGTAACATCACTGAGCGCCTTAAATGCATCCGTCAGGTCAAGCATCAACGTACCCAAACAAATCCGAATAAATGCGTGACGACTGTTTCTTTTTCATAAAATTCTATTTGCATATATTCAACCATATAGTTGAATATATATGGTTGATGATAAAAACGCAAGCGCGTTTGTTAACTTCAGACAGATAAACAGTCTGATGTCATTGGTGGTATTTTCAATGCGGTTTGAGTAGAATCCCTTTTTGAGCGCCAGAATCTGGCGCTTTTTTGTTTTTGGCTTCGTGTCGATTCTCGTTTTCACGAATCCTGCCTGTGGAATCATAACTATGCCTATTCGCCATTTTCTGGAACTGTCAGACCTGACATCTGATGAAGTCAGAGAACTTATTGCACGTGGAATTCAACTCAAGGCCCAGCGAAACCAGAACGAAACCGGTTCACTGATGAAAAACAAGACCGCCGTACTGATCTTCGAAAAATCATCCACTCGAACCCGGGTCTCCTTTGAAGCAGGAATCAATCAGTTAGGGGGAAGCGCTATTTTTATGACTTCGTCTGATTCCCAGCTTTCCAGGGGAGAGCCTATTGAGGACACAGCGAGGGTATTGTCCAGAATGGTGGACCTGATTATTATGCGCACCGGTTCTCATGAAAACCTGGTGAGGATGGCGGAACATGCTTCCATTCCCGTTGTAAACGCCTTATCCGACTTCAATCACCCCTGCCAGCAGCTCGCCGATATTCAAACATTTACGGAGCATCGAGGTGATCTTCGAGGGCACAAGGTAGCCTGGATAGGAGACGGGAACAATGTCTGTCATTCCTGGATGAATGCTGCAAAGTTGCTTGACTTTGAACTAGTTGTGGCAACACCGGAAGAATTTGAACCTGATGCTGATTTACTTGCCCATTGCGGCGATCACGTTACCTTAACCCGCCATCCCACAGATGCTGCGCAAAACTCCAGTCTCGTCGTCACAGACACCTGGACGGGTATGGGTCAGGAAACAGAAAAAGCAGAAAGGGAAAACGCATTTTCAGGTTTTTGTGTGGATCAGACTCTGATGTCCCTGGCTAATAAAGATGCCCTGTTCATGCATTGTCTGCCGGCCTACCGGGGTTATGAAGTCACGTCCGAAGTTATTGACGGGCCACAAAGTGTTGTGTGGGACGAGGCAGAAAACCGATTGCACGCGCAAAAAGCGCTAATGGAATTCCTCCTCTTACAAACTGATTCTCCGGAGTAACCCCAGAGAAATTCTGTTGGAGAGACTCATCGTCATTTGCTCTATACTTATTTGCTCTATACTTACCTGGAAGACTCATCTCCATTACGGTTGAAACCCCGGAAGAGCGATTTCTCTGATTCGAGAATGATATGATCCGTGGAAGTAGAATCAATTAGGTCATAGATGACCCATCTTTACAAATTACTCTGGGATATTCGCTCCAGGTCACCAACATTAAAACAGACACTGTCACCTGTTCTTTGATCTACGTTAATTCGATGAAAAAAATTCTCATTTTGTATTACAGCCGCCATGGATCTGTCGAGGCACTATCCCGGTATATTGCCCAGGGCGTAGAGAGTGTCGATCAGTGTGAGGCAGTATTACGCACCGTTCCCAGCGTTTCCACCGTCTGTGAAGCCACTGAAAAAGAAATACCTCCCAGTGGCGACATTTATGCATCAACGGATGATCTCTCGGATTGCGACGGACTGATACTTGGAAGCCCCACTCGTTTTGGCACAATCGCATCACCGTTAAAGTTCTTCTTCGATCGAACCGCGCCCCAATGGTTAGCAGGAGCATTGTGCGACAAACCCGGCGCTGTTTTTACTTCCTCTTCTTCCATGCACGGTGGACAGGAAAGTACATTACTCTCCATGATGCTGCCTCTTATTCACCATGGCATGGTTATCGTTGGGGTACCATTTAACGGAACCAATCACAGTCATACCTCAAGTGGGGGCACCCCGTATGGCGCAAGCCACGTTTCGGGGGCTGATAACCGCAGCGATATCACGACTGATGAAAAAGCTTTTGCGCAGATACTAGGTAGAAGAGTAGCGAACTGCGCACAAGCGCTGGGGAAACTCTAAAGATTAGAGAGGTTAGGGGAGGGGTTAGAATCAGAGGACTAGGGCAGAGGACTAGGGCAGAGGACTAGGGCAGAGGATTAGGGCCAGATAAATTATGCACTACGACTTCTCTTTGCCAGAGAACCACCAGGTCGTAGCCAATTTATAGCAGCGTTTTAATAAATGGAACGGTAATTTTTCGGTGCTCTGCCAAAGATGTTCTATCAATTCTCTCTAACAACGCAAATAGTGCGGAAGTATTCCGATCATAGTGAGTCATGATGAAGTCAACAACCCTGTCTTCCAAATCAAAACCCCGTTTTTGAGCCCGGAATTTTAGTGCAGCGACCTTGGCATCATCCGTGAGTTTTTGCAATGCAAACACTCCACCGCTCATTAGTCTCGACTGCAAATCCCGTAACTCAAAATTGATTGCTGCTGGTGGCAGTGTTCCGCTGACAATCATTGCACCCCATTGGCTCATTACTTTTTCATATAAAGAAAAAATCGCTTCCTGAGCTACCTGGTTTCCTACCAGATTTTGCACATCGTCGACACACACTAATGCACAGTCCTGAACCTGGCCCAAATCGAAAACCCGCCCCGAGCCCGGTTCAATTGGAAGATACAAATAGCCCTGACTTCTTAGCTCCAAGTGGTAGCAACAGGCGTTCAGCAAATGGGTCTTCCCACTTCCCTGTTCGCCCCAAAGATAGATAACGCGCTTAGCCCGGTTTCCATCCAATACACAAAAGAGTTCCTGCAGCAGCGCCTCATTTCCCTGACGGAAAAAACTGTTAAAGCTGGTTTCATCAGAAACCGAAAAAGGTAGTATGGCCTGTTCAACCATCAGGAAATGGATTATCCACCTTTTCCTGTTTAATCCCCCACAGCCAAACATACTGAACACCACTAACTACGGTGGTGATGAGTACTCCAAAAATTAGCACATCAACAAACATGGGAATGGTGAGCCAGTTTGCTTTTTCCACCAGGACAACAACCATGAGCGCGATTTGCAAAAATGTATTGATTTTACTGACATAGGTGGGCGTCATCTTGACATCGTTGCGAAGGGCGACCAATACCAAAAAACCAACCACGATCACAAGATCACGAAACATCACCACAATTAGCAACCAAAAAGGAATGTCCTGTAGTATTGCCAGCATGATATAAGCACTCGCAATCAACAGCTTGTCGGCAATAGGATCAAGAATCGCACCTAACTGTGATGCACAGTTAAACTTCTTTGCGATATAGCCATCAAGACCATCCGTGATCCCAGCAACAAAAAAAAGAATTAGGGCCAAATCATAACTACTGTCCCTTAACAAAAGCACTAGAGCTGGGCATATTGCGATACGCAGCATAGTGAGGATGTTGGGAACCTGAGATAGCAATGGAAAATCCGTTTATAAATCTGAGAGATGGATTATAGAGAAGAAATATGAGTAAGGCATCAACTGAAGCTCCCAACTAAATTCCATTAGACTGGCCTTTCGACCACTCCATATATTGAGCCAGGTTCCAAGGCATTTTAACTTGCCTAAGGATTTAGAGCAAAGTGGTTTTTGCAATATTTCGTGATGTCTGTTTGCGATCATAGCCCCGAAGATAAGCCGTGCGGTGTTCAGCTACCATACAGGACAGGTTGTTCTCCATCAGGCATAATCACGCCCTTTAACAATGAGATTCTGAAATAGCTGTGGACGATCAAAATCCAGATATACCCTCCCTGAGTTATCGCGACAGTGGCGTGGATATTAGCGCTGGAGATGAGTTGGTAAATCGCATTAAACCGTTGGTGAAACGAACCCATCGACCCGGCGTAATCGGGGGGCTGGGAGGGTTCGGCGCATTATTCGAATTACCTATCCACCGATTCAAACAACCCATACTTGTCTCAGGTACTGATGGAGTGGGTACCAAACTGACGCTCGCGGGAATGATGAATCGGCACGACACCATTGGTATTGATCTGGTAGCTATGTGTGTTAACGATATCATCGTCGCGGGTGCAGAGCCCCTATATTTTCTGGATTACTTTGCATCTGGAAAACTCCATGTTGAGCAGGCTGAAGCGGTGATTAAGGGTATTACGGATGGTTGTCTGCAGGCCGGGTGTGCGCTTAGCGGTGGAGAGACCGCTGAATTACCAGGCATGTACGACGACGGTGATTATGATTTGGCAGGATTCGCTGTTGGGGTTGTGGAAAAAGATCAGATGTTATCCCCGAGCAATGTTTCCAGAGGGGATGTCATACTCGGACTTGAATCATCTGGCCCCCACTCAAACGGGTACTCGTTAATTCGTAAGATAATCGCGCTACACCAGCCAGATCTACACCAGCCGTTTCTTTCGCAATCAACCAACAGCTCTAACCCGGCACTAGGTGATGCCTTAATGGAACCAACCCGGATTTACGTCAAATCCATACTCGCTCTACTGGCTGAGACCAGAGTATCAGCACTATGCCATGTTACTGGAGGTGGTTTGTTGGAAAATCTGCCCAGAGTTCTACCCACAGGAGTAAATGCCCGCATCACCTTATCGAACTGGCCCATGACTGATATATTTAAATGGCTACAGGAAAAAGGAAACATCGAACAAAACGAACTATTCAGAACTTTTAACTGCGGCATTGGAATGATAGTTTGCCTGCCTGAGACCCAAGTGGATCAAGCTGTCGATGTGCTTTCCCAGGAAGGAGAAAAAGTCCATATCCTCGGTCAAATAGAGCGAGCAGCGATCAACCTGACCAACCTCCAGTGGTTATATTTACCTAGAGGCGAAGGAGACTGTTAACATTTACCGTGAAATGCACTTTTGTGGCTATTTCCTGTCCTGATGGCACCACGAATTGTCCCAATAGAGGGTGACTACTCCTTGTCGTAATACCTGGCCAGGACAAAACCACCTCACTCAGGTAAACGTCAATACCCCCTTGGAGCCCCTGCAAGAAATCGAAATCCTTTTAACTTGAACACATTCAAAAAATATAAGACCCAAACGGCGAAGCAAGCTTATCCTCTGGATCTTGTTGTTCTAATTTCGGGGAGCGGTAGCAATCTTCAGGCAATCATCGATCACATCCAGGAAGGAAAACTCGATGCCCGAATATCTGCGGTGATTAGCGACAAAGAAGGGGCTTATGGATTAGTCCGGGCAAGAAATGCATCGATTCCAACGACCACCTGTTGTCTCCAGCATTTTTCTTCGAAACAGGAATACGAAAGAGAGCTGGCGAACCTGATATCGCAATACCAACCGGACCTGCTCGTACTGGCAGGTTTTATGAAAATACTCTCAGCGGATTTCATCGAAGGTTTTCCATCCCGGATACTAAATATTCATCCCTCGTTATTACCAAAGTTCAAAGGGCTAAGCACCCACCAACGGGCCATCAACGCTGGAGAGGTTAGCCATGGTGCTACCGTACACATTGTCACACCCGACCTTGATAGCGGCCCAATCGTCCTTCAATCCGAGGTCATTATCGATGACGATGATGATGCTGAAATACTGGGTAAAAAAGTACTTAAAAAAGAACACATGCTTTATTCACGTGCGATACAGTATTTTGCAGATAATCCAGGCATCCTGGGAAAAGGTACGACTTTCCCTATACAGACTTACATATCACCAGAATAAATTGGAACCGGGACCGCAGCATTGAAATGCGAGTCGGGTATACAGCGATAGCAAAAAACATAACAACTCACATGAACCACCTCAAACATCCTGGTCAAATCGTTATCCAATTCATCCTGGCAATTACTGTGACACTTCTGGGGGAAAGCGCGTTGGCCTTTGAGATAGATAGTCAGACGCTCCGATACTCTGTTGAGTATGCAAAGCAAAACGCCGGTGAACTTGAAGTTGTTATTCAGCACAATACAGATCAGGTCTCTATTACTACCATTAGCCACTTAAGCTTATTGGCGAGAATGTTTCTCACAGCACAGACCAGCACGTCTGTTTTCAACCTTAATGACGGTAACGTTGAATTGGAGAAAGGCCAGGACTATCTGAAAAAGGATGGATCACTGGTTCATAGTTTTACCATTGACCAGGGAACACAAACTATCAAATTCCTGAATGGAGAAACTGTCTCTATGGACCCCAGTCACTTATTGGATGCAGACAGTTTTCCCATTGGATTAATGAGTAGCGAAATTGAGATGCTAAAAGGCAAAATCGTCAGGGTAGTAAGTGGAAAGCGAACCCGGCTCTATCGATATCGCGCCCCGCAGCAAGAGACGGTGGATACCAGACGTGGAAAAGCTGAAACATGGAAAGTGACCTGGGAACGACTGGATAACCCTGAAAGTACCGTGACCTTTTGGCTAGATAGGGAAAACGGCCTGTTACCAATTAAAATTATTACTTCGAAAAAAGGCAGAAATACGCTACTCACCCTAACTCAATGAATAATTTCAGTTCCAATCCTTACATTCAATAAAGGCAATAAAGGGCGACTATCTCACAATAAATTGATCAATGACTGAATCCAAAACTTCCTCTTTGTAATCACTACTCACCACCGCTTTACCAATATCTTCAAGCAAAATCAGCTTTAGATTTCCGTCTTCCACTTTTTTGTCCAACTTCATCAACTCAAGCATTTTTTCTTTTGTCAGACCAGCAAAAGGTTCTACGGGTAGCGAGGCTCTCTTAATCAACGACTTCGTTCTTGCCAGAGATGCTTCGCTGAGCCAGCCCAATTGACGAGACATCTGAGCAGCCATAACCATCCCGATTGCAACGGCTTCTCCATGTAACCATTTTCCATATCCAAAACCCGCTTCAATGGCATGCCCAAAAGTGTGTCCCAGATTTAGCAATGCCCTAATACCGCTTTCATGCTCATCCTGTTCAACAATTCTTGCCTTATTGATACAGGAACGTTCAATAATATAGGCCAATGCTTCTGGCTGTTTCTTTATCACGAGCTCGATGTCCTGTTCCAGCCATTGAAAAAACTCAGGATCATTAATAAGACCGTACTTAATCACTTCAGCAACTCCAGAAGCAAACTGCCTATCATCCAGGGTCTGCAGACTACTCGTGTCTGCTATCACTCTCACCGGCTGATAAAAGGCACCGATCATGTTTTTACCCCGAGGGTGATTAACAGCAGTTTTTCCACCAACAGAGGAATCAACCTGGGAAAGCAATGTCGTGGGAATCTGAATGAAGGCGACCCCTCTTTGGTAACATGCTGCGGCAAATCCAACCATATCGCCAATCACACCACCCCCTAATGCAATTAGCGTTACCTTTCTATCGCATGGAATAGCTAACAGTTTGTCAAAGATGCCCTCTGCGGTCTGAAGAGTCTTGGTGTGCTCCCCATCGGATAAAATAATCTCAAAAACCTGTTTACCCTTTAGTGATTGTTTAACCTGGTCCAAAAATAGCGGCGCAATTCTGTCATTGGTAACAATTACAACCTGCTTACCTGAAACCCAGGGAGCTAATTCTTCAGACTGTTTGAGTAACCCATCTGCAATTCGAATTTGATAGCTCCGATTCCCCAGATCAATGTTGACTGTCTTCATGATTAACGAGCATCTGTTGAATTTTTTTTGCCATTTTTGCAGCCGATTCGGAATTAGCATCCACCACGATATCTGCAGCCTCTTTATACATCCCATCCCTCTCCTCTATTAACATCCGTATTTTTTCTTTCGGATTATCCGATTGAAGCAAAGGGCGTTTTCTACATCCCCTAAGCCTACTCCACAACAAGCCAAGTGATGCCCGCAGATAAATTACCAGACCGGATTCCCTCATCATAAGACGGTTTTCCTCACGAAGAACAATTCCTCCGCCAGTAGAAATCACCTTTCCTGACAATTCCGACACCTCTTTCAACAACGCGGATTCCCTATCACGAAAACCCGATTCTCCCTCAACTTCAAAAATGTAGGATATAGCGACACCTGTCCTGGTTTCCATCATTTGATCTGTATCGAGGAAATCACGCTCCATCAGATTTGACAGTTTTCGACCGACAGTGGTTTTACCCGCCCCCATCAAACCGACTAAGTATATGTTACCTTGCACTACTCACTTCTCTAGTTCTAGTTGAGTCAGATCCTGGAGACACCAACTGTATTCAATGAAATAATTGTCGCAAAAAACGGGAATTCCAGCACTCCGGATCAAAAAGCTATTGTACCTCCAAAGCGGAATCAATAATGCGTGGAGTGAGAAATATTAGTAACTCCGAACGGTTGTTTCTTTTCACTTTTTTACGAAACAACGCACCGAGATAGGGAATATCCCCGAGCACAGGAACTTTGGTAATACGATTGAAAGCTTCTTCTGTATATATGCCACCGATAACCACCGTTTCGCCATCATCCAACAACGTTTGAGTGTTAATGCGACGGGTATTTACTGTATCTGTATTTGCGGATACAAATGCATCATTGGTGATATCAACATCCAGAATAATATGATTGTCCGGCGTAATTTGAGGCAATACCGTCAAACTGAGCATCGCTTTTTGGCCTTGGGAGCTGGAAGTACCAAACGCCGTACCAAATGTTGTTAATCGCTCCTGGCCTTGCTCAATACTGGCCTTACGCTTATCGGTCGTCATAATTTTTGGATTCGCTAATACCCGGCCATTTCCCTCGGCCTGAAGCGCAGAAATTTCAAGATCCAACAGACTTAGGAAACCTGAACCCAGTTTCGCGAGAGTAAATGCATAAGACCCTGCAGCTTCTCCGCCAATAGCACTTGCCGGAAGGTTCACACTTAAAGCACTATCATTAGTATACGGATTAGCATTTTCTATTTTTCCACTTCCCGAAATTCCATTATTCGTGTTCTGCACAACGCTTCCGGGGACCCGGGTAAAGCCCAGTCTTGCACCAATATTCCTACTAAAATCTTCATACGCGGTAATAATTCGGGTTTCTATCTGAACCTGCCGAACCGGTATATCCAGTCTGGAAATCAGTCTTTTCAGTTCATCCAATTTGGTGGCTGTATCCTGGATAAGCAAGGAGTTGGTTCTCGAATCAACGGTGACGCTTCCTCTTGACGAAAGCAGGGAGTTTTTCTCAGTTTTGGTTTCGCTCACCGAAGTTGCTCCAAAAATGGACTGCTCAATGCCGGTTTGAACTGCTTTCACCGACTTTAGCATTGCAGCCATGTCTTCTGCTTTGGCGTAGCTAATTCCTATCAACTCGCTTGTCAGTGGTTCCAGTTCTGCTTTTGAATTAGTTAATTCCAGCGCTTGCCTTTCTTTGGCAACCATTTCTGCAGTAGGGGCAATCCATATGATTTTCCCTGATCGCCGCATTGACAACCCCCTGGTCTGCAATATCACCTCCAAAGCCTGATCCCAGGGCACTTCTTTCAAATTCAAAGAAAGCTCTCCCTCCACAGCATCGCTAGTCACAAGATTAAGATCGGTAAAATCTGCGATAATCTGCAACGCCTCCCTAACCGGGATCGAACCAAAATTCAGGGTAATTGGTGCTCCCACATACAGTGATTCATTTCTTACCTGAACCTCCCCTGTGCCAGACAACCCGGGACGAATTTCCACTCTCAGCCTCCTTGCTTCCTGGCTAGTCAGAATACTCACGGGTAGTCTCGTATGGACTTGCACTACCACCTCATTGTGATTTTCATCTATCTCAATCACAGAGACAGGTGTTGCGAAATCAATGACTTCTAACCGTGGCGCAACGGTGTTCGATAAGCCAGTATCAACAAAACGAATCATCACAACATCATCATCCATCACTATTTCCGCTTCCTGCGGAACCTTTAGGAAATCGATAAAAACCAATCCGGCTCCCTCCCTACTCCGATGGAAATGGATGTTTTGTATCATATTTCCATCATTCGCACGAGTGGGGTGTTTATCTGATATCACGCCTCCCC
>JAALKB010000141.1:4783-10184 GCA_011088265.1 Gammaproteobacteria bacterium | reverse complement strand
ACCACCCACCCCCCCCACCCCACCCCCCCCCCCCCCCCCCCCCCCCCCCCCCCCAACTGTACCAGCAGGTGGATGATCTAATTTAATTTCCATTTCCCGGGCCTTTACTTGTTCATGGGCAAAGGTCTTGTCGATGGTATTAATCGCAGAACAGGGAACACCGACTTTAGGTAAGCCGTCAAGCCAATAGTCCCCAGGAAATTTAGCAATTTCCCTTGCAATCAATTCAGACAGGCTTTCGCGATTTTGATTCCTCGCAGGATTCGTTTGATACAAAGGGTTATCAATAAGTTCAGGCATGCCGATAAACTCGCACAAAAACCCAAATTGTCGATCATTACCAACGGCGATAATCACCTCACCATCACTGGTAGGGAATGGTTGATAGGGTGCGAGATTGGGATGCCAGTTTCCTGTACGCTGGGGAACCTTGCCACCAATGAGATAGTTGGTTGCCTGGTTCGCAAGCCAACTTACCTGGGTATCTAACAATGCCAGATCGATATATTGCCCCTTTCCACTTGCATGACGGTGATGTAATGCTGACAAAATACCAATTGCGGCATACATACCCGTGGTCAAATCAGAAATTGCAACCCCAACTCGCTGGGAGCCCCCTCCTGGAACATGATCTGGTTGGCCGGTAATACTCATGAGTCCGCCTAATCCCTGAATCAGGTAGTCATAACCTGGCTGATTTGCCATGGGTCCGGTTTGCCCGAATCCGGTAATCGATAAATAAATCAATTGAGGATTGATGAGCTTGAGACTTTCATAGTCCAGCCTCATTTTCGCCAACCCGCCCACTTTGAAATTCTCGATAAAGACATCTGACTCAGCAACAAGCTTCCGCAGCACCTCCAGGCCTTCGTCTGATTTAAGGTTCAGCTTAATAGAGGATTTGTTTCTATTAGCACTCAAATAATAAGCTGATTCACTGGTTTCGATACCGTTTTCGTCTTTTAGCCACGGCGGCCCCCATTGGCGGGTATCATCTCCCCGATCCGGATTTTCAACCTTGATGATATCTGCTCCGAGGTCGCCAAGTATTTGCGTACACCAGGGACCCGCCAACACTCGAGTCAAGTCAAGGACACGAATTCCTTTTAACGGCGCTGTCATTGCTAAACCCGCTCAAACAGCGCAGCAATACCCTGCCCACCACCGATGCACATAGTGGTCACACCAAATCGACCCTGAGTTCTCTCTAGCTCACTGATGGTTTTTTCGCTAATCACCACACCGGTCGCACCCACTGGGTGACCCAGTGAGATCCCACTTCCATTTGGGTTAACCTTTTCCTCGGGAAGATCAAGATCCCGTACAACGGCGATGGCCTGAGCAGCAAATGCTTCATTAACTTCCCAGACATCGATATCTCCAATAACCAGATCTGTGTCTGTCAATAGATTCCTGACTGCAGGCACAGGGCCAATTCCCATGTATTTAGGTTCCACACCAGCAAAAGCATACTTAAGGAGTTTCGCTCTGGGCCTCAAACCAGCATCTTCACATCGCTGTCTATCCATAAGAACCATGGCAGCAGCGCCATCATTTATCCCCGATGCGTTCCCCGGAGTAACGGTTCCATCCTCTTTAAAAACCGGACGTAATCTTTGCATGTCCTCAATCTTGCCGTTAAATCGAACGTGTTCATCCTGTTCAAAGAAAGTATTGCCCTTCTTTGAGCGAAGTTCAACTGGCAGGATTTGATCTCTGAAATACCCCTGTTCCATTGCATATTGCGCTCGCTGATGACTGCGTAAAGCCAATTCATCTTGCTCCTCCCGACTCACTCCCCATTTCTCGGCGATATTTTCAGCTGTCACCCCCATGTGATATTTCTCCATGGGGCAATGCAATGCTGCCACCATCATATCGATTAGCTGTCCATCACCGAGGCGATTTCCGAACCGCGCTCCGGTGGCGAGATACCCACCGCGGCTCATGACCTCGACCCCTCCAGCAACGGCAGTATGGCAAATGCCGAGTTCGATTTGCTGGGCTGCAGTGATGATGGCCTGGAGTCCGCTACCACATAATCGATTGATGGTTAAAGCTGGGGTGTGATGATGTAACCCGCCTTCTAACGCAGCTACCCGGGAGATATACATATCTCTGGCCTCGGTATGAATCATGTTTCCGATCACACAATGCCCAACAGTTTGAGCATCAATGCCAGCCCTGGAAACAGCTTCCCGGACCACAGCCGAAGAAAGTTGTGCCGGAGTATATTTTTCAAGCTACCACCGAAATCACCCACCGCAGTTCTAACACCACTTACTACAACTACTTCGTTTTTTACCATTACCTTCATCCTAAAATAGACAGGTTATTGTTCATGTTATTGTTCATGCGGCCTCTTACTGTCTGCTCAAGAAGCCGTTTTACAATGCCTGATTTCGTTAATTGTCTCTATCAAATAAGCTCTATCAAACAAACTCTGGCAAACACACTTTGGAGTCTAAACCTCAAACCTTTAGGGCTTATACCCAGTTTAAATACTGTAACACCCTTGATGTTTAGACCGTTACCCTTTCAGCTATTGCCTTCAGTTATGCTGTCTCAACGATTATCGCTGTGTGTTGTTACGCTATTATTACGTTAGTTATTACATTAGCGACTACTGTTTCAGCTCGTCCAGATTCCTGAAATACTCCAGCGCCTCAGGATTCGCCAATGCCTCGGTATTCTTCACCTCATCGCCATGAACAATATTACGAACTGCTAACTCGACGATCTTTCCACTTAGGGTCCGAGGGATATCCAGTACTGAAATAATTTTCTTTGGCACATGCCTGCGGGTCGTGTTGTTTTGGATCGTTTGGCGAATTCTCGACTGCAACTCATCCGTAAGGTCCACCTCCGGTTGCAGTATTACAAATAGAATAATTCGCACATCGTCTTTCCATATTTGTCCAATGCACAAACTTTCGAGAACTTCTTCTACTTTTTCTACCTGGCGATAGATCTCCGCAGTTCCGATTCGTACTCCCCCTGGATTTAACACCGCGTCCGATCGACCATAGATGATCAAACCATCCTGTTGGGTAATTTCAGCATAATCACCTTGAGCCCATACGTTTTCGAATCTGGAAAAATAGGCATCATAATATCGCGAACCATCCTTTTCTCCCCAAAACCCAATAGGCATACATGGAAATGGTTTAGTACAGACCAATTCGCCCCGCTGACCAATCACAGATTCACCCTCAACATACACATCCACTGCCATTCCCAATCCACGGGTTTGAATTTCACCACGGTGAACCGGTCGTAACGGACATCCCAGGACAAAACATGAAACAATGTCCGTTCCGCCCGATATGGATGACAGCATAACGTCAGGCTTTATGCTGTCATAAACATAATCAAAACTTTCTGCCGCCAGAGGAGAGCCCGTGGAGAGAACAGCCCTAAGTGCTGAAAGATCGCAATCTTCGTCCGTATGGGGCTGTATTCTCGCTTTTTTGCAGGTCGGGATATATCTCGCACTGGTGCCGAACACAGAAATTTTCAATTCCGATGCCAGCACCCATAAAGACTTACGTTTTGGATAGAATGGCGAGCCATCATACAAAATCAACGTACAACCACTGGCCAACCCTGTAACCAGCCAATTCCACATCATCCACCCACAAGTGCTGAAATAGAATAACCGATCGTCCCTGGTGACATCCGTGTGCAATTGATGCTCCTTTAAATGTTGAAGCAGGGAACCACCCGCACTATGGACAATACACTTGGGTTTTCCTGTCGTACCGGACGAATAAAGAATATATAACGGATGATCAAAAGGTAATTGTGCAAAGCTCATTTCACTACGATCAGTGTGAAACGCATCGAACCGCATCACCTTCCCCATACCGTGTTTCTGCGAACTGAAATGTGATTCCAAATCAGGATCGGGAGAAAGAAAAGGCACGATTACAACTTTTTCAATGCTGTCAATACCGCTGGCAACAGAACCAACTGACTCCAGGACCTCAATTTCTTTTCCTGCATAGTAGTATCCATCGATAGCAAACATCACTTTGGGTTGGATTTGATCAAATCGTTCGAATACACCTTTAACTCCAAAGTCAGGAGAACAGGATGACCAGATCGCGCCAATACTGGCGGTGGCCAATAATGCGACGATAGTTTCGGGGCTGTTAGGCATATAACCTGCAACGCGGTCACCCTTCTGAACCCCTAATGATTCCAGAAGATGCTGACACCGCACCACCATCTGATAAAGTTCCCGATAAGAGACCTCCCGACGCGTACCGTTTTCCGTGCTAGATATCATTGCTAATCTATCATCACGATATCGAAGACAGTTCTCTGCGTAATTTAACCTGGCCCCACTAAACCACTGGGCTCCCGGCATTGCATCGGGATTCACCAGCACTTCATCATGGCGACGACTGGACTTTACGTCGCAGTAATCCCATAACGTTTCCCAGAAATCCGGACTAGACTCTACACTCCAGTTATAAAGAGAATCATAGTTGTGGACCTGGGGCGTTTTTTGTCTAACCAACTGAATAAACTCGCTTAAGCGCGATTCTTTCATCGCCTTTTCGGAAGGTCGCCACAGAACATCACCTTGATTACTCATGTTGTCTACTCTTTAGAGTGGTCTTGTTATGTATTATTGTTGGGTATTATCGGTATGTACGTTTGATGTGTACCCATGCTGTATTTTATTAGCATGCCCCTACCCATGATTTGCCCTAGTGGCTTGCCCTAATGACTTGCCTACCGAATGATTTGCTGTCTGACGATTACTACTAATATCTGGTGAGAGCGCTCCAGACTATATGGCCTCTATCTCCCTATTTTGAAATCAGACCTCATCAGGTAAGCGGACTGAATCCGGACTGGATCCAGAATTTAGATCCAGAGGAGCAACAATCTACGTCAATCAGCCTGAATTAACAGGGAAATGAGTTGGGTCAGACGAACCGAGGCAGATACACCAGTACCGACAAACTAATCGATAAACTAATATTGGGACTCTGGAACGTGGACTACTAGCCCATCCAGGTCATCCGTAATACTAATCTGACAGCTCAAACGACTTGTGTCACCAACATCTTCAGCGAATTCCAGCATGTCGCTCTCCAAATCCTCCATTTTCGCAAGCTTTGGCATCCATTCTTTATCAATGTGGACGTGACAGGTGGCGCAACTACAGACACCACCACATTCGGCAAGAATACCCGCGAACCCACTACGTCTCGCTAACTGCATCACAGTGGTTCCAGTCTCTGCTTGAATTTCATGTACTGAGTTATCCGCCAGGATAAATTTAATGTTAGGCATTGATTCTAAATCGTGTATTGAGCTGTGAATTTTGAGTGGCGCATTATCCCACAACCATTTTTCCAGCATCAACAGGAGAATTCAGTATAAA
>JAALKB010000141.1:0-4683 GCA_011088265.1 Gammaproteobacteria bacterium | reverse complement strand
AGGAGAATTCAGTATAAAAAAGAAAACTATCCCTGCCGAACAACGAATCGTCGTTGACAAAATAGGTGACAATGGGTTTCTGGATCTCAAACGGAGCATTCGTTTTTTAGGAAAACCCCAATATAAGTTCGTCCATGAGCAGATTCAGTGCGCCGAACCCCGGCTCCAAATTCAAATTGGAAACACATAAAAATGCGAAGTGAACAGCTCATGAAACACAAGAAGATCGACGTATATGGATGCCTGAATAAGTGTCCTCAAAATAGATATCCCAACTGTGATGACCTATATGGGTGCTGTAGGCTAATGGCCTTACCAGAGTGGCATTATTAGGAGTCTTATATCAGTGATTTCGATGGTGTAAGTAATTTTGACGGAAGTTCTGGCTTTTCTCGAGTGCTATCGTCGAACCAGAAAAACGAATAAGAACGATAAAGCCCTAACTGACCAGCCCTGGGTGCTGGCCTGAAAGGGCAATAAATCTGGATAAAACCAGGTCTGTTTGTTGTTTATTTGTAGCTTATCTGTCGTTTATAAGTCGAATATCTATTGAATGTTTACACAAGGTTTAGTTCACTCGCGCATTCGGTATAGGGTAGCCTAACGAATCCTGATGGGCATACGCCTGATGACAGGCATGACAAAAACCTGGGCCATCAACGGAAAGCTTTTTACCATTTGGCTTAACTCCAGTATATTCCCATCCACCAGTCGCGGATGCAGAGTCACCAACCTTGGTCATAATAAGCAAAGGTCCTTTTTTCCATTTACCTTTTGACTTAATAGTAAAGCTTTCTTTCGCAATGACCGTTCCCACGGGCGCTGCACCGCCGTCGTATTTAACATAAGCATCATATCCAGCAGCATTCACATAGGTCATAAGATGTTGACCACTGTGAACTCCAGGTGCCGCAGGAAATTTCGAGGCTTGTTTCCAATCAACATAAGCGGTACCTACTTCGCTTCCTTTTTTACCATAACCTGCCTGCAACTTTGGTTGGATGCAACTGTAAAACTCCGACATCTGAGCCTCCGACACATCGCCAGAAAGATCTGGCGCCTGACATTTAGCCGCGAAACCTGGAGTGCTATACCAAACACTCAAGGCGAATATGGTGCCAAATACTGTACGAATCTTCATGTTATTTCCTCAAGCAGGTCTGTTTCAAATTTGCAAAATTTATATTCACTAATCGATGAACCAGAAGGACTGGGTTTCAAATCGCCAGCACCACCCCGCTAGCGCCATCCGTTGAGGTCATCAATTAGCGATTTCGACCTACTCGAATAGCGTTAGTTCACCAGAAAAATAATATTCTGTTATCAAGGCTCAACATCGGCTATCCAGCCATCCCCGGTTATGATCATTAGAGTATGGCAAAAGTCCCACCGTTTTGAATGAAAACTGTCTCAGCATCCTGATCAAGACAGGAACCCCAACGTTATTCTCCTTGGGGGGTGCCTATTAGTTTATTGGGCGGATGCCTATTAATTCATCGTTGTCTGGTTGTACATTATCCAGTTAACCTAAATCCAATTCTCTATGGTCTGATAGCTTTTTTCTTTGGTCGATTTTTTCTAACTGTTTGACCTAAACGGCCTTCCTGTACCTTAATCATTGCGCTTTTCGGTTCATCACTTAATCCCATTTCCATGGCTTCCAGGTAAGTGCGAATCATGGTGTCCATCAATGGAGTCTCCTCCCCTAACATTTTTACGATATCCTGAGCGTTCTCAATATCTTTAAATGCAGCCCCCATAGGAAAATCATTTTCAAAACAACCTTCCATTATCCTGGGAACAAAATGCTGGCTTGCGAAACTACGGGAGCTTCCGGACATAACCACATTGGCTAATTGCTCTGGATCCAGACCAGCTTTAACCGCCACGGGCATAATTTCACAAAAACCAGCAATATTAATGTTATACATCATATTGTTCACCGCCTTCATCATTTGCCCCGTTCCTGGTTCCCCACAATGGATGACGGTCTCTCCCATGAGGTCCAATAAAAAGCGGGATTTTTCAAATGCCCACTGTGGTCCTCCAAACATCATTGTCAATGTTCCATCCATGGCCTTTTGGGGTAATCCGGAAACCGGACAATCGCAATAGGTCATGTTAGCGGCTGAAACCCGCTGGGCGATTTCCAGCATCGAATTATAATTCAATGTAGACGTATCAATGATCAGTAATCCTTCCCGACCGCCGTCCAAAACACGGCCGGTTTGAAACAGTACTGATTCGACTTCCGGGGTAAATGGCAGGCAGATAAAAAGCAAATCCACATTGCCCGCCAATTCTCCCGCAGAACTCGCCTCGGTCGCCCCTGCTGCTGCCAATTGCATCCGGGCGGCATGGGAAAGATCATAAACACCAAGATCGATCTCAGATTCCAGGAGATTCAACGCCATTCCCATTCCCATGTTGCCGAGGCCAATGAATCCTATCTTTACATCCGTCATCACTATTGTCCGTGTTGAATTTAATTCTTAAGTGAAATCCACCAAATAAATTTAATACCAAATGGATTTGATAAGGTAGCAGAATAACACGTCCGTTTACGCTGTAACATTACCAGGAAAATGATCACTCAAAATGATCACGCAAAGCGATCCAGAGGACTGCTCACCAATGGTGGGCATGGAAGTCAATGGATTCAGCCACATAAGAAATGGCCATATCGGGTAGCCGTCAAAGAGATAATGATGTTTAAATTCGACACCGTATCGTTATCTGATAAGCTGCCTGTATTACTACTCATTTTGACTTCATAACCCATGATGGAAAAAGAAATCGATGAATTGATCATCAAGCTGCATGATAGCGGTTTCATTGCCAATAAAAGCCTCGCCACTACACTAACACTCATGGAGCACCTGTCCCGCCCGCTACTTATAGAGGGAGAGCCCGGTGTGGGTAAAACCACAATCGCGTCCGCGTTATCTCAGGCCAGGGATACCTCCCTTATTCGGATCCAGTGCTTTGAAGGTATTGACGCGTCTTCCGCATTGTACGAATGGAATTACACCCGACAACTATTATCCATCAGGCTCAGCGAGCAGCGGGAAAAACAGATAACTGAAAGCGATTTATACAGTGAAGAGTATCTTCTGGAAAGACCGCTACTTGCCTCCATTCGTCAGTCTGTCTCTCCAGTATTGCTCATCGACGAAATAGATCGCGCTGATGAGGCATTCGAAGCATTTTTGCTAGAGGTGCTATCCGAGTTCACAATATCCATTCCCGAAATAGGCACACTCAAGGCAACTACGATACCCCGAGTTATACTGACCTCCAACGGCACTCGTGAGTTAAGCGACGCCCTCCGAAGGCGCTGCCTATACCACTATGCCGACTATCCAGACCATCATACCGAGCTGTCCATTCTTAAGAGCCATCTACCTAACGTGGCCCATCTTCTACTTGAGCAAGTCACCTTTTTCGTCCAACAGATGCGAACATGGGAAATGATAAAGCGACCCGGTGTAGCCGAGACACTTGACTGGGCAAAAGCGTTATGCGGATTCGATATTACTGATCTTCGCCACCATTCCTCTCTTTTCGAGACAACTCTATCCTGTCTTATTAAGACTCATGAAGATCAAAATATTGCTAATTCCGATGCTCTCGGCAAAATTATCCTGCCAGGGTCACCCATAGAAGCAGGTCTCCGGGAGGCACAGGTATCAGAGCCTCTATTAGAAGAGCTCAGCTCCCAGACAGACCACGGCTAATGGAATATTGGTTTAACGCTACCTCTCTATAAATCTGATGACAGGTTCCATGAAACCCAGCAATGATAAAGGCGATGACAGAGATGATGACCGAGGTGATGGCAGAGACCATAGCGAATGATGGATATGTCTTTGGATAGCTTCGTAAGGTCAAGAATCAGCGGCTTCATTGAATATTTACGGGAAACGAACTTTCAGGTCAGTCTGGAGGACAGTATCCTAATTGGCCAGACCCTCGAAAAACTGTCTTTTCCAAACCCCGTTCTAACAAAGCACATGTGCCGAGCTATCTGTTGCCAGACCCAGATTCATTGGAGGGAGTTCGATCACCTTTTTGAAAAATACTGGTTTCACTCCAACCTCCCCCATGAATCCGATGTTAATGATGCTATCTCACCGGACCCCGGAAGCCTGTCAAAAGGCCCGGGTGGTCTCACTGGAATGAGCACTGGTTCACAGGAAGCGGACCTCTTCGCCCATGATAATGAAAACTCACCCACTGGTGCAGATAGGCAAACGACTGTGGCTAAAGCAGATTTTCGTTTTTTGAAAGATGCGGGAGCAATGAAGCGAATAGAAATACTGACTGAACGATTAGCAAAACAGATTCGTCCACGGATCAGCCGGCGCAGGGAGATATCAGGAAATCCTGGCAGAATTGCATTGGGACCTACCCTCAAAGCCAGCATAAAAACTGGGGGTGTCCCGCTGCTGCCCGTATTCACCAAGCGAAAACATGAACCACCTCACTTAGTCGTTTTGCATGATGTCTCACATTCGATGACGTTCAATAATCCATTACTCTTTCGATTTACCCGAGGACTGATTCAGCATTTCGATAGCGCTGAGGCATTTATCTTTCACATGCACCTGTATCTTTCACATGCACCTGTACCAGGTGACACACATACTACGCGAACCTTCCATTAGCAAAATGCAGGAAAGA
>JAALKB010000140.1 GCA_011088265.1 Gammaproteobacteria bacterium | reverse complement strand
TTCTGTAATTCAAATACAACCTTGACGGTTGCACTTAAGAGTTGAACCTAAGTAAGTAGTTTATGCGTATTGTTATTGATACCAACGTTTTTATTAGTGCATCGCTCTTTCCTGATTCTGTAACAGATCAAGTGATTCGCTGGTGTCTTCAAAAGACGCGTGTTTACTTTTCCCATGCCACGATAGAGGAACTAAGAACACGGATTACCTAAGGAGAAATTTAAACGGTATCAACAGCAATCAACCAGGGAGCAGTTTCTAGAAAAGGTTGTTTCTCATGAAAGGGCTTTGGTATGTGAGCCACAGGAAGTCATTGATGTAATCCAGAACGATCCTCCTGACAACCGACTTCTTGAGGTTGCTGTTGAGTGTCGAGCTGATTATCTTATCACTGGGAATAGAAAACATTTCAAACCGCTGCATCCTTTTCGTGGAATAGGGATACTGGAGCCGCGCGAGTTTTATGATCAATTCATGATAAGAAAGGATGGCCAGTAGAATATTGTCGAGCGACAAATAACAATGTTAACTTATGCTAAAAAGTTAACGTTCTTAACATCAGTAGCTCTCCCCAAATTCGGCTTTGGTTGTTTTTTCTTGAGGTACAATCCGGTTATTATCACCGTCAGGTTCACGTGTCGGATAAAGCTGCCAACGGGTGGTTTTCGCTTTTTAAACTGACTTGCAGATAATCCCAAGGTTGATATGATGAAGCTATGAATACCAAGCTAAAACAAATTCTAATCGATCAAATAGATAACTCTGTGAACAAGGGTTATTTTGAGACTGAGGAACAAGCTGTGGCCAAAGCAATGGGAGCTATTAGAGAAGAAGAAATTATGGCCAGAATAGAACTTGGCCAACAGCAAGTTAGAGAAGGGAAGACATCGCCGTTTAAGGGAACAGCCAAACAAGTCATAGCAGAATTAAAAGCCAAACTAGCAGCCCAAGCTAGTTGAATTCAAGTTAGTTTGTATGGCTTTACGGTACATAAAGCTGATATGTCTATGATAGTCTGCTTGAAATAGCGGAGTTTGTAGCCCAAGACAACCCGAGCAGGGCTTTTACTTTCATTGAAGAGCTAGAAGCTTTTTTGAGGCTCAACTATCAGAGTTTCCAGAATCTGGGCGATTACTAGAGGAAAAAGAGGTAAGGCAATTTACTCACAAGGGATATACTGCTTTTTACGAAGTCGATACGGAAAACGCGATTGTTTACATTCTCTATATTGTGAACTTGGGAAAACCTTTAGCAATCAGAGGTATCGAATTTTAAAAACACTCAGTAATGTTAACTTATGGAAAGAAGTTAACATTGGGGAAAATCTGAATAAGCTAGTTTTTGTTAGAAAGTTCATGGATTTTGTAACGGAACATTCAAGGTCACTCCGTGACAAGGGCGAAATTAGGACACCCATGGAAATTTTTGTCAGGAAAGCACTCGTTCATCAAAGGGTTTCAGTTAAAGAGATGCCTGACGCTATTGAAACAATTTCATGAGTCCCGAAGATCAGTAAATCCCACCTCTCACCCTTTCCCGGAACGGGTTTGCAACTCCGACGGATTAGATACCTAGGATTCGGTTAAACTGTTGTGCGGTGAAGGAGGATCAGGAATACTAATCCCAGATACTAATCTCAGACACCCACAAAAAGACTGGCGCATTCAGGCTTTCCTTTACGACCACATTAACGGAGTAGACACAGCGGATAAAGCCATATCCACCGTCGTGGGGGTAGTCACCGAAGGCCGCGGTCAGTTAATTGATAGTACTCTCGTATGATGCTAATGGATACGGTGGACCTCACCTTACCTGAGTCGCTAAAATACCCTTTTCGCCCTATGTTGCGCGACATCGGGATTTTTACCTGGATTCTTCGCTTCAGCGAACCCATGCATATTGATTTACCTGCTGGCGACAATGGTAAATTTATTCAATCAATCGAAAAACACCCATGACTATTCCCAATATTGTAAGGTTTCGAACAACAACGAACCCGGTAAAACACGGGATAATGGTTTGCCTCATTCTGCTCCAATGCCAAATCACATTTGCCCAGCAGGGTATCGGAACTCGGGTGGTAGATATCGTTGGCAATCGAATACAGATTGTTATGGATGGTTCTGTGTTGAAACCTGCGGTGATTACCTTTCTAAATGCTGAGTGTGATGCTGTCGATGAAGTTTCTAAAAAACTAAACCAAATCAGCAAAAAAGCCGAGCGTCAAGGGTTGGTATTTTACGGCGTATTCACGGGTCCTAAAACAGCATGGAAAACGGTATCCGAATACGCCTCGCAAAACAGGTTCAGCTTTCCTGTTATCGTTGATGGAGACGAGAACCTAACCCGATTACTAAAACCAAAAACAGTACCTGAGGTATTCATACTGGGAAAACATGGGCAGACGCTCTACCAGGGAGGGCTTAACGATATTGATAATGGTATGGTCGCCGCTCAGCGTAACAAGGCATTTTCTTCCAATAAAGAAACAGATGAAAAATGCCCTTTGCCTCCTTTCGACAACCCCATCGAAACCCCAGCCTACCATCAGCACATCGCGGGACTAATCCAGGCGAATTGTGTTGAATGTCATCGACAAAATGGTATCGCGCCGTTTCACCTGGAAGACTATGTTCAGACTCGCAATTTCGCTCCCATGATTGCTTATGTCACCAAAGAGCGGATTATGCCTCCCTGGAAAGCAGACCCTGGCTCCGGGCACTATTTGAATGAGCGTTTGTTAAGTGATCATCAGATTGAACTCGTGCAATCATGGGTAAAACAGGGTGCCCGGGAAGGTAATCCCAACACGGCAATACCACCGCTAAAGGTTAGCACCTCCGAGTGGCGATTGGGCCCGCCGGATATTATTATTAGTATGCCCGAACCGTTTGATATTCCCGCCTCCGGGCCGGATATTTATCGCTATTTCGTGGCAGAGGACGCCATTCCCAAAGACCTGGAAATTGCCACCTTCGACTTTAAACCCGGCGACCCTTCGGTAGTTCATCACAGCAATTTCTTTGTCGACTACGGCAAAAAGGCAAGAAAAATGGCGGCGAAAGACCCCAAGCCCGGCTTCTCTGTTTTCGGCACCGGGGGCTTCTTCTCCTATTGGGATAAAGACAATACCGCAGGAGGATTAGGCGCCTGGGCACCGGGAGGGAATCCCATTCGTTATCCAGACGGTATTGGTATTAAATTACCAGGTGGCGCCGATTTCGTTTTTGAAGTTCACTATCACCCTACCGGGGAAAAAAACCCAGGACCAGAGTCAGCTTGGAATTTACCTTGCCAATAAGCCCATCAAAAACCCGGTGTCATCGTTATTTATGGGCACGAGTCAGGTGGATATCCCTGCAGAAAGCAAAAATTATCAACGCTATTTCTGGATGGAGTTACCAGCTCGAATCCGATTGGTTGATCTCGCCCCTCATATGCACTATCTCGGCACCCGGGCGGAAGTTGACGCCATACTGCCAGATGGTCAAAAGATTTCTTTATTAAAGGCTGATTGGGATTTTCGCTGGCAAGGCGCTTACTATTATCGCGAACCTTTGGTGCTGCCCAAGGGTACCAGGATTGAAGCTTTGGTCCAATACGATAATTCAGCGGATAACCCTTATAACCCATATGACCCACCGGTTAGAGCCACATGGGGCTGGGGTACTGATCAGGAAATGGGTGAGTTATATCTAACTGTGTTAACGGATAGCCAGGATGATCTTGCCAAACTTCAAGTCGCCGCACAGGAATCCTGGTTTCGTCCCTCAGATCCCGCTTTGGGAAAACCGGAATTGACCGTCGAAGAGATTGTAAATCGGCTACAGTATGAGAGCACGTGGGAGTCCAATGGAGAGGCCTTACTGAGCATGTTAATGGAAGATGGGGCGCAGCTAAAAAGCGCCATTTCGTTTCTAAAACAGGCAACGAAAAAGCATCCTGACTCCGCTCGTCTTTGGATGGTATATGGATCGTTATTGGGGGTAGGCAGCGAATTGGCTACTGGCGAAGAAGCGCAATATAAGATGGCATACGACTCCGTTCGAATGTATGAAAAGGCCTTGCGCCTGGATGACAGTCTTTGGGATGCACGACTAGGTTTGGCCGTTAGTTACAGCCAGGATGACAGTGATTACTCCAAACAGGTTGCGACTCAACACTTTGAGGTTTTATTGGCACAACAAAACCGGGAGCCCCATCAAAAACCGGTTTATGCTAAAACCTACCAATACTACGGAGATCTACATCAACAATGGGGATTGGCCGGTAAGGCCCAGGCTTTGTGGGTAGAAGGAAAACGATTGTTTCCTGGGGACTCTGGGTTGCGAAACCGGCTTGGTGAGGAATGAAAACCATAGTCAGAATAATTGTATTACTAAGCTGGATCCTCAACAGCTCCCTCATTTCCAGCGCATGGGGTTCAAGCCTGGTCGGATTGCATGCCTATCATTTGGACGACACATCACAAACCCTTGATGTTGAGATCAGCAAAAAAGCAACAATCATTCTCATGTTAGGAAAAGAGTGTCCCGTTTCGAAGCGGTTTATTCCAAGGCTAAATGAGTTGTACAGCGTTGCAAATTCTCTTGATTTCAATTTTTACGGACTCTTTCCGAACCCATGGGACAATGCGGAAAATATCCGCCAGTTTCAGCAGGAATACGATATTCATTTTCCACTATTAATAGATCGCCATGCCACTGTAGCGAAAAAACTGAAACCCGTTGCGAGCCCGGAAAGTTTTGTGTTCGATAAACAAGGCACCCTTGTCTATCGAGGTCGAATTGATAATCGCTTCGCATCCATTGGTGTCTTGCGTACAAATATTTCTCGCCATGAATTAGCGGACGCGATGGAAGCGGTATTTAATGATTCAATGCCAGCGGTTCCTTACACAGAACCCGTAGGGTGCTTTTATGGAAAGTGGGATACTGACACCGCGGAAACATCCCATGATCATGGAATCCACAGCAGAACTCACGACGGAACTTATAGCCACCGCGAGAGTGATTGAGTTGAAAACATAGTTCAGAGTGAATGTTTCTGAACAACTCTCTGACAACTCGGCTTCACTGAAAACTCAGTTTAAGCATACATCGATAATCATTGCACGAAATACCTAATGCAACACATGTAGGGAAACGATCAAAATGAATGTAATATTCTGACGCCTCACAATGATAAAAAGTGTAAAACCACTTACCCGGACCCGGAGACTCGATTCTGCTACTTTATTCCGGTTTCTTTTTTGGTAACCGTCTTCCATCCATTGATCATCGGTTTAATCAGATTTTCCTTTTTCCATAAGAGATAAAACAGAATGGCTGCGACATGAAGCGCGACGACGACAAATAGTATGTCTGCAATCGTGTGGTGTAAATTGGTTAAACTAACGATGGTTGCCTGAGAAACGTATTCAGCGAACGGCCCTGATTCAAAGAAATCTTCGGATTCAACAAATAACCCCGCCATCCCCTGGATAGCAATGAGGGTCAGCATGGCAAAAACGGACAGTGCGCCAAGGGGATTGTGGCCAGGTGTACCGCTTGGGGATCGACGATGAATACGCCGGATATAGGAACCCAATGTTGAGAAACTTCGAAACATCGTGCGAAACCGAACGGGCTTCGGGCCAATCACTCCCCAAAGTAGGCGGAACGCAATTAGTGCAATCGTAAAATACCCAAGATAGAAATGCCACTGAATGGTATCAAACGACATGTATCGTCCAAAAAACCATTCAGTACCAATAGTGAAAACGAAAACCCAGTGCCAAATTCGGATCACTGGGTCCCAGACTTTCTGTTGTTCGAACTCTGACAAGGCCCGGATAAGGAATCTGTTTTTTCGATGGCTTATGGCTACTTTTTCTTCTTGGCTCGCATATCGTCATGGCACCCTTTACAGGATTGACCAAGGGCACCAATATTCGCCTTTAATGCATCTACTCCATTTCCGGCGTTAGCGGCGAGATCATTGACAGCCTTAGCATAGTCTTCGGCATAACCAACGAGGTCTGAATAATTCGACCAAATCGCAGGTAACGCTCTGGTGGCATCTGGGTAGTTGTCATTTCCGGTTCCTTCTGGCCATGCCCGACCCATGTCTAACGCCATGAGTGTCTTTAGATTATTCGCAGCAGACGCCGCCAACTCAGCATTGTATTCAATCTTACCCTTTGCCATCCCAAATAACGGTCCCGCATTAAACGAGCGTAACTGCATTTCCCCTTTTCTAGCCTCAATCAATTTCAAATTGGGGTCCTTGTCAGCGAAACCCGGTAGAGAAACGGATAGCCCTAAAAATGCGAAAAAAAATAGTTTGGTCAACTTCATCAATTTTGCCTCCTAAATATAGTGGACTTCAAATATAACAAATAGTGAACCCGAAGTGGCTCCCGTCGTTCAATACTCATCGACGGCAAGAATAGTGTACGTGGCTAAACCTATTGGAACTAACATCCCTCAGACCGATAAATGGCCGAAATATTGCCGACACTCTGTACCGGCGCAAACCATTTTCTTTTTGTCGCATCTGGAAATCGGTTTTGATAGCGCTCTGCGATTTTCCAATTATATTTATAAAAATGATCATTATGCGCACTACAATTTGCGCCGATGTGGGATATCTCATGGGCAAGAACAGACGGCGTTATGCAGTTTGGTCGACTGACTTCAATGAGAATCAGTTTGCTATTTTTAAACCCGTAAGCACAACCTACCATTTCATATTCATTAGTTGGAGGAAGGACATCAGACGGTTTCATTGCGCGGATGGCCTTTACCCCTGCATTGACTGACTCCTCAACGAAGAACTCCTGAATCTCTGCGCTCAAATGAGCCGAATATAGCTCGGCAATATCACTTTCGATGTTCTTCTTACGTTGCTCGACGGACACGCAGCCACTCAACATAATTTGAAATGCGATAATGATTATAAGGTTTTTCATTTGCTGTAAAGCCTTTGGAAACTTCTAACAATTTCTGGAAAATTCGGTTAAGGACAAGTCCATGAATCCGGAACCTGAAGGGTACGGGTACTACCGAATCGCCAAACCAGGTCAGGTATCTGTATTCAAATACTACCATCGAAAGGCAGCTCAAAGATTGGCGTATCCAACTGCGGCAGTAGAATAGCTCAATGTTTTTAAAGATCACTGTATTCAAAGCCAATTGATTTGGCTTAATCCCGATCGTGAATCCCGATTGCGACAATCATTCCAGCAATTCCATGAAATCGATGTTATAAAACCCCATCGAAAATAGTCATTATCATCTTTTACCATGACCTACTCTCCCCAGACTGTCGAGCGTCAAACCCTTGCATTGGGGGATTTCGTTCTTGAAAACGGAGAAGCTATCCAGAATTTCGAGCTTTCCTATATTGTGCACGGAACTCCCGCATCGGATGGCTCGAATGTGATACTGGTGACCTCATCACTGGCGGGAGACGCTCACCGATTGGACTTTTTAATCGGCGAAGGATTAGCATTCGACCCCTCACAATATTGCGTCATCGCCACCGATGCCATTGGCAATGGCTGGAGTAGCTCACCGAGCAATAGCAAAGAACAACCCGCCATGGCATTCCCCCAATTTGGTATTCGGGATATGGTTGAGTCCCAGCGGCGCTTATTGCAGGAAAGATTTGATCTGGACCAGATTCTGGCTGTTGCCGGCGCCTCAATGGGAGGCATGCAGGCTCTCCAATGGGCAGTTAGTCACCCCACCACGATGAGTACTATTATTGCATTGGTTCCCTTAGCCCGCACTCCAGCCTGGACAGTGATCAGTAATGAAACTTCGCGCAGGATCCTGATGCTCGATCCCGCCTGGAATAATGGAAATTATGATGCCCAACCAGAAAACGGCTGGCGAACCTGCGCTGCATTCACCCAGGGACTAGGCATTTGCACACCCATCGACCTCGATACTCTTTTCCCAACCACCACGGGTTGTCTGGATTGGCTAAAAGACATTGAGGACAAATTCATGGCCAAAGGATTTGATGCAAATGACTGGATTTATCAAACCCGGGCTTACGACGCCCATAATGTGGGTGAAATACCACCATTTAATGGCCACACTCAACAGGCTTTAGCCAGCATTGAGGCAAAGACCCTGATCATGGGTCCAGATCTGGATTTGCTTAATCCCGCCGAGCAACAGCAGGAAATTGCAAAACAAATACCCAACGCACATTATGTTCCAATCCCATCCATTCGGGGACATCTGGCAGCTAGCCCTGGCGACCTGGCGGATATCTCGCTGATTAATAGCGAGGTTACCCGATTCCTGAATCATTAATTGATCCTATTTTGTTTCGGGCCGATTTATGAATTGCCTACTTTATGAATTACCCACAAGGCAAATCCAGATAAATTAGTGCTCCATCTCAATCACAGCTCGAATCAACCATCCCGCCGCAAGATCCTCAAACCCCTGGTTGATATCTTCAAGCTTAATACGTTTGTCAATCAACTCATCCAGCATCAACCTACCCTGAAGATAGGCGTTTGCGAGAAAAGGAAAATCAATTTTTGGCCGTCCTCCACCGTAACTTGATCGGGTAATCACTCGCTCTGGCATTAGAGACCCCCAACGAATCGGAATTTCTTTGTTTACCTCGGTTTTGCCAAGCAGAATCACGTCCCCTCCGGGGCGGGTAACATCCAGACTGACCTGCAGAGTATGATCAATTCCCGCCGCTTCAAAACAATAATCTGCACCACGCCCTGACGTTTCACTCTTTACCGCATCTACGGAATCAACCATGTTTGCATTAACGATGTGGGTGGCACCGAAATCCAACGCTTTTTGTAACTTGCCGTCGAGAACATCAATGGCGAATATTTTCTCCGCTCCCGCCATTCGCGCTCCCTGTATGACATTCAATCCCAGGGCACCACAGCCCAATACCGCAACACTCGTACCTGCCCGGACCCGAGCCCGGCGAATGACCGCACCAACCCCGGTCATCACACCACAACCCAATAGGCAGGCGCAGTCAAACGGAATTTCTTTAGGTAATACCACAGCGCCACTTTCCGGCACCACGCAATACTGCGCATGGGAACACACCATGGAATAGTGATAGAGGTTTTCCCCGTCGAGGCTCAAACGGTTACTGCCATCCAGCAAAAACCCCTTGGGTTCATTGGTCGTCCGGGATTCACATAGAATCGGCTGGCCTTCATCACAATAAAAACAGTGGCCACAATAAGGATTCCATGAACACACCACATGATCCCCTGGTTTAACACTGGTGACGTCCGGCGCCACGGCTTCAACGATACCCGCACCCTCGTGCCCAGGGATCAGAGGCAATGGCAGATTCAACCGACCCTGTATCGCCTCAAGATCGGTATGACAAAGACCGCTAGCCATTATCCGAACCAATACATCGCCGGGCTTAAGTCCTGTCATTTGCACTGTACGAATCTCTAACGGCCCACCGGTTTTAGTTAGTACCGCAGCATCAAATTTCATGAACTCTCCCCAGACTTTGATATTCGATAAGGAATATTAGCACGAACTAACAATAAATCCGATCAAGGCATAAGCGAAGAGTGCACCAAAACTAAACTTGAGTTTCCTTTCAATGGAGATATGATGCAAAAAGGCAAACTAATCCTAATATGGTCTGTCTGCCTCTCAATTGGGTTAATGGGGTTTGTCCTTTCTCCCACATTATTTATTTACGTATCTTCATTACCAACCTTGGTGTCTTTTTCAGGGTCGGCGTCCTAATTTAGTGTTGTCGCGGAAGAATTATGACACTAATTTATTTTTGCCTATCTGCTTTTTTCTACATAGGCAAGGATCATACTTTTGCAGGATAGCGATAGGTATCCGAGAGTGATACGGTCGCTTGGATCTGTTTATTAACCTAAGGGTTTTCATGGAATCGAGGCCTTATTTCTGGTCTTCAATTGCTTTTTAAGGCCAAGTCTCACTTCCCACCGAGTTTAACAAGTCTTCTGTGCGCATCATGGACAGCCCGGATATTCGACGGAAAGAGAGAGGACTTAGGGATAGGCCATTGGTAGATTTTTTATATATTGAGGAAAAAACGTGATTGCTTATAGGAAGTTTCTTTCTTTATCCCTGCTGGTGCTATTCACATGCTCCACGGCCAATTCAGCTTATGCGGGTAGAATCCACAAAGCCGTTGAAAAAGATAA
>JAALKB010000139.1:6711-10223 GCA_011088265.1 Gammaproteobacteria bacterium | reverse complement strand
TGTCTTTGGTAACCTCACTCCATCTGTTACGGGAAACGCTGGTTGATCGTTCAGTTACGCGTTCGCACTCGGCGTGGCAGGCCTATCGAGGGGTTCTGAAAAACAGAGTGTTTCTGGGGTTTTCGGTGACAACATCCATGCAAACCGGAATGTTTTTCTCTCTCACCGGACTGTTGCCCTATCAGTACAACAGCCTTGGGTTCAGCAGTATGGAATTCGGTATTGCATTCTCATTGACGCCGCTTTGCTACATTATCGGTAATGCCCTCAATCGCTATTATTTTCTCAACCTGGGATTGGAGCGAGCAGCATTGTTAGGCTGCTACCTTAACCTGTTAGCAGTCATTGGCTTTTTTACTTTTGACGCAATGGCGATGACCCATATTCTTTCCCTGGTGATTCCTGGCTGCCTGTTTGGATTCAGCAATGGTTTGATTGTTGCCAATACCACGGTAGGTGCAGTGGCTGCTTCAGGCCAACACGCTGGAACCGGTGCCGGTATTGCAGGGGCGATGCAAATGGGCATGGGAGGCATTGCTGGAAGCGTTTTAGTGGCTATTGGTGGGGCACAGGATTTTATGATCGGGGCAATCGGGCTGGTCGTGATGTCACTCCTGGCACTTGTGTCCATGTTTTATGTAAACACAAACCAACGCAGTCAGTCAGATTAACCTTGAGCTTCATCATTAAACCGTTCCCGGCTGTAAAATCTGTCCTAATCCTCGGTTCCGCACCCGTGTCCTGGGAACGGATGTCTTTAGAGTGGATGTCCTGAAAATATCCTCCTGAAAATATCCTGACCTGTAAATGTCTTGAAAGTGGGCGCCCTGAAGTTATTGATGTCTATTATGTAATTCGCGTTATGTAATTTGTGTTATTTGGTTCTCCTGGCCTTCATTGAGGACACCCAAACCTGTTCATCATCAGCTCCCTAGCCTAGCTCGTTAATTCTGAAGATATTGCAATAGCACTTTATACGTTCCCCAACAGCCTACCCAAATCATAGCCAGGGCGATTACGATACCCACAGGAAGGAAGTACCTTCTGAACAATTCAATGGCTTTTTCCTGCCCAAAATGTTTCACCCATCGCTTTCCTGCTGGGTTTGTTTCCAGATAGGCTCCCAACTTTATTTGATTCCTTAGAAAACTGATATTTCTCCCAAGGAAGTAGAAACCTCCGAATAATAATACGGCGGGAATGATTAATGGATACATGAAGAGATTTCTGGGGAATTATTCAAGAGTAGAAGTTAGGAGTAACAGTATGCAGCCATAACCGGGAATCACAATTCGTTCAAGGTTTTTTAATCGTTCCAATTGGCTGACCGGATAGGCTTTTCGAGGGCTTGCCATCGACTCCAATGGGCCGCTCACCATTCAGGGTAACACGGTAAAGCTCCCGGTCGAAGTCGGTGTCATAAACATCACGGATAGCAAGGTGTTGGGTTGAGCGATTATCCCAAAAGGCGATGCTATCCGCCTGCCAATGAAAGCGCACAGTAAATTCTGGTCTTATGCAATGTTCCCACAAATAATTGAGCAATAAATCACTTTCCGCCTTGGTTAGCCCGACGATTTCCTGAACAAACTCTGAATTGGTATATAAACAATACTCCCCGGTTTCAGGGTGCACCGTGACCAGAGGATGTTCTGAGATGAGTGCCTTATTATTTACTTTCTCATTATAGGCCTGGGCATCTTTACCGCTGTCTGCGCGTTTGAATCGGTGTATGGCGCGAAGTGTGCCGAGGAAAGACTGCATGGTCGGTGATAGAGCTCGATAAGCGGCAGCCATGTTGGTCCACTGAGTGTCACCGCCATAGGGAGGGATGGTTACTGCTCGAAGGATAGAGCCAAAGGGTGGATTAACGGCGGCGGTAATATCGGTATGCCAGTCTGTCCAGATACGCGTGGCTGCAGGACGACTGGCGAACGAGGTACGATGTTTGGTAATGGGATAAATTTCTGGGTATTTCCCATCACTTCCGAAGACAACATGGGCAACGGTGGGGTCACCAAACTGCCTGCCAAAATTGATATGTTGTTGATGATCCAGTGGTTGATTACGGAAGAATACCACTTTCCACTGATTGAGAGCTTGCCGGATCACGGTAACCTGATCACCGGTCAACGGTTTTCTCAGATCGACGCCCCCTATTTCTGCGCCAATATGCACTGTCGTCGGTGTAACTGTTACGCCAGTATCAGTTATGAAATCAGTGTTAATGCTATTCATAATGGACATTCTAGTAGATTGTGTTTTTCTTCGCACTAAAACTACTAATCATCACCTTACGGCCTACTCTATTGCTCGCCGCACTGGCACCGGCGTCTCCACTACTGGGAATGAAAGTCCCCGCAGCTTGTGTCATCTGTGTCCGTCACCGGTCCTGCCCTCGTGCAACTGGGCCTTGCCCCCCTGGCTTGTCTGCCTGTTTTCCGGGCTCCGCTCAAAATTCTCTAACAGATGGTCATCTATTCCAGCAGCACAATGTTGCTAATTAGTAAAAACTATTCAATAATCTGTAGGAGGTTTTTTAAATCAATAAAAGTTATTTACTAACGAATAAGAGATATAAAATAGCGAATAAAGGCTATTTTATTAGAATATGATTATTCTCTGAGAGATAAGTCTTGGAAAATAGACCTGATTTTTGCTAACAATAAGCAAATTTTAGTCCGTACTACAACGGTTATATTTCATCATTAAACGAGGAACCCAGTATGGCTACATTGTTTCAGAAATTGCTTGCCGGCATCTTTTACCTAGTTCAACATTTTTGGATATTGCTAGGGGTAGTTGCTATCTCAATGTTTATCGCTCTTTCTATCGGCAAAATATATCAAAATTGGGATGATGATCCGGATCGTGGCGCTATTGCCATTGAAAATGGTGCCTTTGATGAAAGCTATCTCACCCCTGTTTACCTTGACCAGGGATGGGACGAAGAAGACAGTCTGTGGTACTACAATACTACCCAAGGCTCAGATTTAATGCCTTATGACCTTTTTATCGTATTGGAAGAAGAGGGCTCTGAAGCGCTACTGCGTTCCAATAAGAACATGGATAAGTTCCGCTACTTACCCTAGGGACCAACATTCTTTAACCCAGACGGATTGCCTGTAGGCTATGTAAAAGATACCTATCAAGGTAAGGATTACGTCGGCTACACATGCGCTGCTTGCCACACTGGTCAAGTGAATTACACCGATGATAGCGGCAAAACTACAGCCATACGTACTGATGGCGGTCCAGCGATGGCCTTCCTAACCGCGCTGGAAAAAGCCATGACAGCAACGCTTAAAAACGAAGACAAGAAACAGCGTTTTGTCAAAAATGTTCTTGCATTGTACAACGATTTTAAAAAAGAAAAAGAGGTTATAGACAGCCTGCAACAGTGGCGGGGAGTCATTCAGCTCTATAACACAATAAACCATAGTCATATTAATTATGGTTACGCAAGACTGGACGCATTCGGTCGTATATATAACCGTGTGTTACAGCACATA
>JAALKB010000139.1:0-6611 GCA_011088265.1 Gammaproteobacteria bacterium | reverse complement strand
TATATATAACCGTGTGTTACAGCACATAATTAATAAGGAGCAGCTAGCCAATGCGATGAAACTGGCTACCGCGACGGGAACCGTGAATGGTAGACCCATCCTGTCCGATGCTGAAATTAAAAACGTTCTGGATGGTATTGGTGAAAATATCATTACCGATAAGCAGTTTAGTAAGGTTCTTGAACGCCTTATATCTACCGAACCCGGTTATCCTGGTTTAACTCAGCGCGAGCTACTCAGAGTGCGCGATGTGGTATTCAATGAAACCAATGCGCCAGTAAGCTACCCATTTTTATGGGACATCGCCCAATCTGATTATGTTCAATGGAATGGCATTGCACATAACTACGGGCCCGGTCCATTGGGACGTAACGCGGGAGAAGTGATCGGTGTCTTTGGGACTCTGGATTGGACATCATACAAACCCAAACTTCCGTCATTGTCGGCATTTCTTACCAATGAAAAAAATAAAAACGAAGTTATCAACTTTAAATCATCCATCGATATAACCAATTTACACCGTTTAGAGTCACATCTAAAAACGCTTAAATCGCCAGAATGGCCGCAAGAAATTCTGGGTGAAATTGATCAGGAAAAAGCGACGCGTGGTCAGTTGATATATGCCCGCTACTGTCAGTCCTGTCATGAGGTGGTTGATCGTAATAACTGGGATCGCCTAATCGTTGCTGATATGTCTAGCATTGATCTCATCAAGACGGACGAAGCGATGGCCGAAAACGGTGTACAGTATTCAGGGAAGTCCGGCAACTTTAAACACACCGTACAATCAGTTGACAGTACTGGCAAAGTCATTATTGAAGAAAACGCACCTGTAGCCCAAATATTGACCTCGGCAACTAAAGGGGTCATCGCGACACCGGATCCTGACAAAATGTTCATCAGACGCTGGCTGGATCTCCTCTACATACTTGTGATGTCCTTAACGGAAAACGATATACCCAACACCATTAAAAACGGCAACTATAAGCCGGACACTATGTCCAACCCCTATGACTCTCTATTGGCATATAAAGGGCGCTCACTAAATGGTATCTGGGCAACAGCACCTTACTTGCACAATGGTTCTGTGCCCACGCTCTATGACCTCTTATTACCAAAAAAACAACCGGACGACCCTGAGTCAGGTGAATACCGACCGGATCGTTTTATGGTAGGTAGCCGTGCATTTGATCCAGTAAAAGTTGGCTTCCGCTCCGAAGGTTACAATGGTACTCCCTTTACCACCTCACGTAGAGGCGACAAGAATACCGGACATGAATACGGAGCAGGCAGAACGCCACAGAAAAATGGCGAAACGTTGCGAGCGCTGACAGAGTCACAGCGCTGGGATCTCATCGAATATCTCAAGACACTTTAACCGCTGAGGAATAAGTAATGAGCAAAGATTATTTAGCCGAGTATGATGCCGCTGCAGAAGGAGACAAATATCCTCTGGTTCAGAATTGGATGAAGACGGAACCACTTCCGTTCTTCAAACAACTGAGAGAACAAAGATCCGTGCTGGTGACACCAGAATGTACCCTATTAGCACTATTTGTGGATATTCGCGACGCTCTGCAAATGCCCAAAATCTTCACCGTTGACCTGTATAAACCCAAAATGGGAGTGACGGATACGAGCCCGGGTTACCTTATGGCTCACGATGACGACCCACTACACTATCGTGAAAAGTCGATTATGCAAGGTATGCTTAATCGGGACGATATCCCAAGGGTTAGAAAGATCATTAAGGACGCTGCCCAGGAGATTTTAGGCAAGGCCGATGGCGATATTGAAATCGTCAATAATTATTGTCGAATGGTGCCTGCGATCATGGTACAGGAGTATTTTGGGCTAGATGGCATCAATCGAAAAAATCTAATCCGATGGTCGTTTTGGAATCAGTACAACACCTTTCACAACCAGCCATTCAATCTGAATTCTAAAGAAAAATACGACGAGATTATTAACGAACACGCAAAAGCATCAAAGGAGTTGGTGGACTACATCGCCGTACTAATGGTACGTAAATTGCTGACGGTAAAAATAAAGGATCGTTTGTTTGCAATGGCACGCAAAGTGATCAATCTGGTTCGAATCATTTTTAAGAAAAAACCCATCGAGTTTAAAGACGACATTGTCAAGCGCATGTTGCGTTCGACGTTTGCAGAACAGGTGGATTTTTCTTTGGCGCGTATAGGTACCAATGCGGGTGGTCTGTTAATTGGATCAGTAGAACCCACCTCAACTGCAGTCGCTCAGGTTATTCAATTTTTCCTCGAGCGTCCTGAGCTCCTGGCGGAGGCAAAGGCCGCTTCTGCTCAGGAAGACACCGACAAAATTGATGCCATGGTTTGGGAAGCTCTGCGCTATGTGCCTATCAGCCCTTATATGTTCCGCCAGCTATCCCAAGACTACACCATTGCCAAAGGTACCGACAGAGAAACAACGATCCCCGCAGGAACCAATGTTCTCACTTTAACTCAATCGGCGATGTTCGACCCCTATTGTTACCAAGACCCAGACGAATTCAAAACGGACCGCAACTGGTACCATAATTTTAACTATGGCTTCGCTTCGCACGATTGTCTGGGGAAATACGTCGGCATGGCCATGATTCCGGAAATGGTACGCCAGGTACTTCTACGTACTGATATTCACGCGACGTCAGCCATGGACTATAAAGATGGTCCATTCCCGGGAGAATACCAGCTTGCCTGGAAATAATCGGTTGGCTTCAGAAGTAACTGTGTTGCCATGTTATGACACTGAAGTTGTCAGTTCTACTAGTCTCGCAATTCCATGTGCAACATAAAACGAATGAGAAATCAGAGATATGAATAATTGGTCAATCACCAAACCTGTTGTTCTACTAATCGCAGCAGCTTTAGTCACCGCTTGTTCTGAGAAACCGCTAGAAGCACCATCTCCTCCGGCCTATGTTAAACCTACTCCGGACAACTGGACTGAATACCAGGATTCACGCACTAGAGAGAAAGGCCAATACATACAGTAACACCAGGCGGCATTTGATTGGTTTGCTGACTTCGCTTTTAGCAAAACCGATGGCACTCCCTATATTGCTTTGAGACTACTGCCCCTGATTGCGCCCGGGATTTGGGGAAGTGAAGACAACTTTTTGGATGTTATAGGCCTATTTAACGACCCCAGACAAAATGGCTATCCAATGCCACGCGGCATAGGCATCAGTGCGCTGGCCCAGGAAGACCCATCCGCCAATGTCGATTACGCTTCCTTTACTTGTGGAGCCTGCCATATAGGCCGTGTAGCCAAACCCAATGGCGAAGTAGTCTATCTGGATGGTGGGGTCAATACTGAATTTAATATTGTGCTTTACCGGGTAAAAGTCTACCAGACCCTGCAAAAAGTGATTGGCGGTGAAACTGACAAACTCAAACAACAACAGCTTCTGATAGATGCCTTTCTGGGTGCTCTGGAAGAAGCCAAGGCAAGCAGCGACACATTCTTTTACCGAAATTATCGAAATCAGTGGGTTAACTTTGACGCGGCTTACGAAAAAGCACAAATTTCTCTATTTACCGAACGGGCTGCCGAGCTTATTGGCAACTTTTCAAAAAGAGCAACTGATAATTACACGGGTTATGCTGCGTTATTGGATAAGAATTACAAGGGTTTTCAGGCACGTTCACTGGAAGGCTTTCCCGGCATGGCAGATGCCACGGGTATTTTTACGGTTAACTCCTACAATGCATTCCGAGAGAACTTTTTTACCCGCTGGTTCGCCTCAATTATTTTGCCAGGCTCGCCAGGAATTACCGACTTCATGTCGATATGGGAGCAGGATAAGCGCAAGGCAGAATGGGGCAAGTCCCATAAGCGCCTAATTAATGGTGGTGGCCAATGGAATGGTAATATCCCTATTCCGATGTATCGTAATCTCGCGGCACAGATGACGCTGGGTTTGGCCGACCCCGACATTAGAGTATCCGCATTTGCAGTGGACTTATTGGATAAATTACCTGCCAGCGTTTATCCATTCGACGTAGATATAGCTCTGGCCAAACAGGGCGAAGATCTATTCCTTAAAAACTGCGCCCAGTGTCATCAACCTCACAACGGCAAAGTCTACAGCAATCTAAACGTTAATCTGGATCGTAGCAAGGTAGTCAACTGGTTGATCAGGCGAGGGGGTATCAGCAGTTTCAATGACACCTGCTCACCCGACACCAGCGTTGACATGACCGGTGTGGCCACTAAACCCTGTGCAGAGTTTGATGGTGTTTCCCTTAAAGGAAAAAAGGATCTCATCATTTCTCCCAATAAACAGCATCATGGTTACAACGCAAGACCTCTCAGTGGCATTTGGGCACAGGCACCCTATTTGCACAACGGTTCAATACCCACGGTATACCATCTGTTGGTACCCAACGAACGTCCGGCTAGTTTTGTTAAAAGTCGACTCGACTACGACCAGGAGAAACTTGGCTACGCCTGGGCTGACTCTCCGACAACACCTTATGAAGGCGAACATAGTTATATCTTCGATACCACCAGCTTCCAATCCTTTAGTAATTCTGGTCACGATACAGACATAGAAGAAAACGGCCACGTTTATAAACTAGATTGGTCTGATGACAAAACCGGAGCCCTGGCCATTATTGAATACCTAAAAACCCTTTAAACCCGGTTTTTAATCCAGCTTTTAACCCAGTTTTTAACAACGGAGTCACAAATGTTAAAGCGTGCGCTACCATTCGTACTTGGTACTTTAGCCATAATCACTTTTGTATTCTATGGTAAAGCTAGCGGCTTGTTTGACAGTCGCCTGCAGGCCCCAAAACCTCCAGCCTTTGTGCACCAGGTACCGGATAACTGGGAGCAGGCTCAACAACAACGTAAAGCAGAGATTGCCCAACATCTGGCAAAACACAAAGTTCACTACGATCACTTTGCCCATTTCCCCGTCAGTCAAACCCAAGGGATTCCACTCATTATTTTGAAGTTACTACCTAAATTAGCGCCTGAGTTTTGGGGAGATGAAGACAATTTCCTATCAGTAATGGGGCTGTTCTACGACGAACGAAATAAGGGTGCACCCTTCCCGCTTGGCATAGGTTTTACCGGTCTGGTAAGAGAAGATCCTGGCGCTAACATAGACTATGCTTCCTTTACCTGCGGTGGTTGTCATGTAGGCCGAGTACGCCTGGAAGATGGCAATTATGAATATCTGGACGGTGGAGCTAATTCAGAATTTAATGTGATCGGATACCGACAACGAATCGTTCAAACCCTAAACAAAATTTACGGCGATGAAACGAACCGTGACAAAAAGAATCAGCTAGTTATCACGGCCTTGTTAAAAGCGCTGGATGAGCAAAAAGATCCGCATTACTTTTACAACAACTACCGATATGATGAACGTCACTTCGATGCCCAATACGAAGCAAAACAAATCGTACTATTTAGACAAGGCGCCACGAACTTTATTACCGAATTTATCAACCATCAGGAAATGGTGTATGAGGGTTGGCTAACGATCGCGAAAAAATTCTATCCCGATATCAAAGAACGCATCAGTGCTGGCTTTGCAGGTATGGAAGATGCCATTGGGTTTAATGCCGCTAGCGCCTATCAGGGCCTGAAATCGAAACCACTGACTCGTCTGTTCGCAGGTCTGGCGCTGCCCCAAAGCCACGGTATCACTGACATTATGGTCGTGTGGGACCAGGATTCCCATGACCCTCGCTGGAATGAAGACAAGACTCGACTCATTAATGGCGGTGGCCAATGGAACGGACATATTCCCTTGCCAATCTACAAAAATCTCGCTGCGCAGGTAACACTAGGCTTTCCCGATATCGATGTCAGTGTATCTGCCCATTCCGAAAAGCTACTACAATTTTTACCACCCGCTATCTATCCCTATGAAGTTGATCTGGAATTAGCAAAAAAAGGCCAGCAACTATTCACTGAAAATTGTGCCGACTGCCATCAGCCAAATAACGGCATGGTATATACCCAAATGGGCACAGACATGGGACGCGCAAAAATTGCCGGAACGATCATTACTGTCGCAGCTCAGAAAAGCTTCGCCAGTAACGCGAACTGTTCAACAACGACCACCGTCGAAATGGACGGTAAAACAGTAAAACCTTGCGCCGAATATCGAGGTGTTTCGCTAGAAGGGCAAAGCAAACAGGTGATGTTGCCACCGAGGGTACACAACGGCTACAACGCACTACCGTTGCCAGGTCTCTGGGCCCAAGGCCCCTATCTTCACAATGGTTCTGTCCCAACGCTTTACCACATGCTGGTTCCAGACGAACGCCCCACAGTTTTTGTTAAGAGCCGACTCGACTTTGATAAGAAATTGGTTGGCTTCAAATGGCAACAGGAAAATTGGGATGAAACAGAAGGATATCTTTACAATACCAGTTCTTCACCAGCCATTAGCAATGCTGGCCATGACACGGATATCGAGCTAAACGGTAAAGCCTACAAGCTTGATTGGGGTGATAGCAAAGAAGATGCCTGGGCATTGATTGAGTATTTGAAAACACTTTAATACACACCCATAAGTAGTCGTCCCTGAAGAACCCGAAAAGGCTACATATCCAGTATAAACTGGA
>JAALKB010000138.1 GCA_011088265.1 Gammaproteobacteria bacterium | reverse complement strand
CTCTTTCCCTACCCGACCCTCTTCCGACCTACATTTGAATTCCCGCTCCCTTGCTCGCGCAATAAGCCGTGAGATGCGGGCTACCAGTCAACCCGGCATCAGATGCAATATTTAACACCACACCACTCGAAGACTGTTTTAAATATGGCATCGCAGCGCGGCAAACAAAAAACATTCCATTAACGTTCACGTTCATGGTTTCCAGCCAACACTCATCCGTTGTTTCTTCAACGGTACCATGAAAAATAACTCCAGCACTATTTACCAAAATATCCAACCCATCCATCTTGTCCACGGAATCATGCACCAGTCGATCGCAAAAAAACCTATCCGTTATATCTCCACTAATGAAGTGTGCCGTACGACCTCTCGCTTCAAGTTGATTAGTTAGTAACCTTCCCTTTTGTTCATTGCGACCCGTCAAGGTCACCTTGGCACCGGATTTTGCGAAACTTAATGCAATAGCTTCACCCATACCGGAAGTTGCCCCGGTTACCAGCACACGCTTATTTTCAAAATGGTATTCAATATTGGACATATCTCTCTCCTAAAAAATGAACAGTTGCTAATAATTTACCTGAAGGATGAATTGATCACGCCGGATCGCACGTCTCGGTCAAGGGTTGTTGACATTCACTATTTCCGGCATTTTATATGGCTCGCTCTAACTTAACGTCTCACTTAAGGTGGTAACAATTTATCCCGGCAGAACAACCATTACTTCTCATTGAGCGCCTTGCCAGAACAAAATCAGGTTTTATAGTTCAGGTTCATGGTTGAGGCTAATAGATCAGGCTCATGGGTCAGGTCGCATAGGAAAGCTCCTTCTCATCCAGCATGCGCAACAATGCCGCCCAGGAGCGAGTCGCTGCATCACTCGGACCATCTGGCGAAGGCAAACCGTCTTCGCTTAGTCGCTCAATAGCCTCTCGATTAGGCACCACCGTCTCCGCTCCGGAAGCCATAATATCGACTTGTACCTTACAGGCAATTTCCAACACATAGAGAAAATAGAAAGCTTCCGCGACTGATCGACCCGCCGAGAGCAAACCGTGATTTCGCATTATCATTAACCACTTATCAGAAATATCTTCCCCCAAACGTCGACATTCCTCATCATTATTGGTTGCCACATCGTAATCGTGATAACAAATTAGCCCCAGAGTTTCATTCGCATGCTGAGAGATAGGTAGAATACCCTGCTTCATTGCGGAAACAGCAATCCCTGCTCGGGTATGACTGTGCAACACTACATTAACATCTGGTCTCGCCTTAAGAATAGCGGTATGGATAGAGTGCCCTGCATCATTGTAGGGAAAGTCTCCCTCAATCACCCGACCTCCAAAATCAACCTTAATCAGATTTGATGCCGTAACTTCCTGAAAGAGTAATCCATAAGGATTGATGAGATATTGATCGTCATGTCCAGGTACCCGCGCACTCAAATGTGTAAATATCAAATCGGTCCACCCAAAGTGGACGAACAATCTATAACAGGCAGCCAGATCCTTTCTAACCCGCCATTCGTCTTCACACATTTCTGATACGTGAGCCATTGATTGCACCGTCGACGCCATTGCTCTTCACCCTCAAGTCTAGATCGAAATAGAACCACAGATTAAAAAGGCGATTATCCTAGCACCTTTAAGGCTTGATGATAAGCCACCAGCCTGGTAGCCCAGCACCCGCACACGTCCCAATTCGACGCAGATTCGTTTACCGAAATAGAAAACAAAAACAACGATATAGTTAGGAATTAGAAGATAATATTGCAAATAATAGAGACTTACGGCAATTTTTTACGCTAGAATATTTCTAGAAGCGTTTTTAGTATTTATCCTGGGTACCCGGTCTATCGGAATCCAGATGTATAAACCACAGAGGTTAGACATGGGTTGGTATATTGCCCCCGCTATCATTTCATTGCTCGTCAAACTGCTTGTGATTTTCTTCGCTCGAAAAAAACTGGCGACGTCAAAGTCTTTCATTTACCTGATCATCGCGCTGGCGATGCAGAATGTTCTCGAGCTTTTGTTATTTGTTAACTTTTTTGCCGGATCAAGCGCAGATCTCACTCTTAGATTTTATTATGCCTGTACCATCGCCGTTCTCGCCTATACCGTCAGCTATGTCATTGATGTCGCCGACATCGAAGTCACCACCAGATTCATTCGTCCAGTCCTCTATGTCACTACATGTATTATTTTGTGTGTGATCTTTACCGATACTATTATCGCCGGATTCCGCCCCATCAATCACGCCATAACCCGTGTTTCTGGATCGTATTACTGGATATTTCAGATCTTCACACTTTCAGTTCTTGTTTTCTCCATTTCGCTACCTGTAGTGGGCTACTGCAGGACGGATAATCCCAGAATACAAATTCAATGTCTGTATACTTTTTTATCTTTGCTGGCACCATTTTTCACAGGCTGCAGCAGCATCATGATGGCGGCGGGGAAACATGTTAATGCAATGATTTTATTACCGCTCGCAACAACGGTATTTGTGCTAATCACTCTGACGGGTAAATCAGGAGATCATCTAACGGATCTAAGGCGATTCCTGCCTTTTTCACTAGAAAAGAAAGTATCCCGAGAAATACAACAGGTCATTAGCGCATACTCTCAGGAAGAGCACTCTCACGCATCATCAATGAATGAAATCGAACGCATATTGGTGCAATATAAACATGCAAAATCAGGAAACAATCCTTCAAAGACCGCGAAGTCAATGGATATTCCAAGGGCGACCCTCTACTCAAAATTTAGAAGGTTAAACATCGACTACACTAACTCCAACAAGTAGCCCGATACTCTGAGCTGCTAAAAAATCAGAAAGTTCCGGGTACCACCAGGAGAATTTTGGGACAAACGCCATCGCGTAATATCGCTATCTACCTGCCCCCAATTTGAGCAAAAAGTGAGGCTACTTGTACCGGACCCTAGTGACCAATTGAGTGTTTACATAAGGAACCAACCACTTGGAACAAACAGTAAAAATCCGACTATCCATACCCATTATTACCTTCAGGTAACTGTTTAAACAACAGCAAGCTGATAGAATCCGGCCAGGGCTATTTTCTTCACATTTATTTGGTGCGTGGTTTAATGAAAGGGTTGGTTTATTCTCTTTTTCCGTTTATGGCATGGATCCGATTCATCTCCAAAGAATCGGTTAAAGCTGATTTAATCGCAGGGATCACCGGCGCAATTATTGTCCTGCCCCAAGGCATTGCGTTCGCAACCATTGCGGGTCTTCCCCCGGAATATGGCCTTTATACGGCAATGGTCACACCCATTGTCGCCGCGTTGTTTGGGTCTTCCAGACATCTTGTATCCGGTCCAACCACTGCTATCTCTATCGTTATTCTATCCACTGTTAGTCAGCATGCAGTGCCAGGGACTCCTGAGTTCATCTCATTGGCCATCACCATTACATTTCTGACTGGGGTGTATCAGCTTGCTTTCGGTTTGGCTCGCCTTGGAGTATTGGTCAACTTTGTTTCGCACACAGTCGTAGTGGGGTTTACTGCAGGTGCTGCCATTCTCATCGCCACCAGCCAGATAAAGAACATGCTCGGGGTGTATATTCCAAATGGAGAAACTTTTTTCCATACCTGGATGGACATTGCAACCCAGCTTGGGGACACCAATTTTTTCATCCTATTTATTGCTTTGTTGACTCTCACACTGGCCATCGTACTTAAGAAATACTTCCCGAGAGTGCCGAATCTCCTGTTAGTTTTGGTTTTTAGTAGCTTCGTCAGTTTTGTTATTGGTGGTGAGGACCGAGGCATTGAGGTAATTGGTGCTATATCCTCCAACCTTCCCGTCTTTGCTGCGCCGGATTTCTCTTTTGCCGTCTTAAAGAAACTGGCCCCCGAGGCTTTCGCGGTTGCCTTGTTAGGGCTCATTGAGGCGGTATCCATCAGCAAATCCATCGCCACTAAATCCAGCCAGCGCATCGACTCCAATCAGGAATTCATTGGCCAGGGCCTGTCTAATGTGGTGGGCAGCTTTTTCTCCCGCTATGCAGGATCCGGCTCTTTCACACGATCTGGCGTGAACTACACCGCGGGTGCAGTCACCCCGTTATCAGCGATCTTCGCGGCTATTTTTCTACTAATCATCTTGCTATTGGTTGCTCCCCTTACCGCTTATATTCCTGTTGCAGCCATGGCCAGTGTGATTCTGCTGGTTGCCTATAATTTAATTGATTTCAAGCAGATCAAACACATCCTCGTCAATAGTCGGTCAGAAGCCAGCATTCTGGCAGCCACGTTTTTATCGACGCTGTTCATCGAACTCGAGTTTGCTATTTACATGGGCGTCATGTTGTCCATTATTATTTTTCTTGCCAGAACGTCCACCCCGGAGATTGTTGATTTAGCCCCTCGATACGACGAAGCAAATAGTCGCCAGGTCTATTTGATATTCGGGTACACCCAGCGCCGCAATGCCCCCAGATCAAAGTCATCCGTATTGATATGTCAATTTACTTCGGCTCTGTTGCGCATATTCAGGCTAAGATAAATCGCATTATCGAAGTCGAAAATATCAAACATATTCTGATCATTGGGTCCGGCATTAACTTCGTCGATCTGAACGGAGAAGAAATGCTCCACGGGGAGGCCAGAAGGCTTCAGAGAATTGGCGGGGGACTCTATTTTGTCGCGCTTAAACCTACTGTATTTTCAACCATGAAGAAACGAGGATTTATCCAAACCATCGGAAGCGACTACTTCTTTGATCAGAAACACCTTGCGATTGCCTCGCTATACGAACATGCCGACAAAAACCGATGCAAATCCTGTACCGTGAAAGTATTTATGGAATGCAAAGAGCAGGATCAGGATGACAACGAGGAGCAGGATAAGAAAGGTAACAACAATCCGTCAAAATAATAAGAACCGAAGCAGGAAATCAGGACAGGGATAAAAAACAGAGATAAAAAGCGGTTTCAGCATTTACTCCAGGCCGTTCCCTGAACATCGAACATTATCGAACCCCAGGCAAAAAATTATCAAGTGATAATTGATTCATTCCTGCCACTCAAACAAAGTCGATAAGCAACATATGCGAGTGCAGAGGTCGCAAAGATATAGAGACTACCCCATAAAAATAATGTCTCCATGGAGGTTCCTTTATCAATAAACCAACCGATAACGACCGGAGAGACAGCTGACATGAACACCATCGTCGCCGACGTCAACGACTTAATGGCACCCAGGTGTTGTGTCCCATATAACTCTGACCAGAAGGGTCCGGAGACAGTGGTCTGAAAACCTACCGTGATGCCCGTCAAAACCAAAAAACCAATACCCGCTGCTAATATGGGAAGAAAGAGCAAGAAAGAGAAGTCCTAGCGCCATGGGGAGAGCAATGATGGGCACCAGTCTTATGGCTCCATATCGATCAACCCAAAACCCCGTCACCAGCTTCGCCAGAACCGAAACAATGGCATACAGGGAAAATGCGGTACCCCACATGGCAAGAGACCACTGCTTTACCTCGACCAGATGCACCTGGTGGAAAATAAAACCAGTGAACAGCAAAGGTTGTGACATGAGACCGGGCATGAAAAGATAAAATAATTTGTCTTGAAGCACCTCTGGACGGGTCCATTGACGCCGATCACGACCATGGTTTCCATTAGAATTGCTGCCAAGGGAGGAGAGATATCTGGTATGTCTTTCATGATGGTGCCTAAGCAGAATCCCTATCGCCAATCCCATGGAAGCAATCATCATTACCGCGAAGATCTGCCATCTACTTCTCCATCCTACCCACATCAACATTACGACGATAATCAAAGGCATAATAGCCTCAGACATCGCATACCCCATGCCAGCCAGCGCACTGGCCTTGCCTCGGTTCTCCTGAAGATACCGCACCATGGTAGTTGAACTAATCATATACATTAGTCCCTGCCCCATCTGCCTGAGTAGAAAAAGCGCAAAAAACAGCGAAACCAAACCGGCACTCAATGACATCATGAAGCATCCAACTCCAAGTCCACATACAGCCGCAATGGAGAATTTTTTCAGGTCAAGGCGATCAATTAGACTCCCACTCCAAATCAGGACCAATGCACTGAGTAATGTCGCCAATGAATAAATTCCACCAAACTCTCCATGGCTCAGAGATAACTCAGAACGAATATGACCGCCAAAGAGTGAAATAAAAAACGTTTGACCTGGACCAGACCAAAACGTCATAAGAAACCCGAAGAGTAGGAGGCGCCATTCCTGAGCGATCAGCTTTTTCACAAATTGAATACCGACAGTTATGTTCCCGAAAGGCCGTGGAGTCTATTCACTTTAATTCCATGCGTCCACTTATTGTGCGATGAATCACAATTTTCATTGGTGTGTTCACGGCAATGCACACTGCCCCTCAGATTCTCTTTTGTGAGGTTCTTTATAGCCCTCCATTAAAGCCATAGTCACAAAATAGATTTGACTCAACCTCAGCGATCAAAATATGCTCTCTGGGTATTTTCAGTCAAAATTTCATAGAACAGGAAACCACCCTAAATGCAAAGCCACACTTCCATCAAAAAGCGCCTGCTGGCAGGAGAGAAACTCAACGGCTGCTGGATTGAAATGTTCAATCCTATCGCGTCGGAAATCATGGCAATGAGCGGATACGATACAGCGTTTGTTGATCTGGAACATGGGCCCGGATCGCTTATGGATGCTATCTCGATGATGCAGGCAGTTGAGCGACATCACTGCGAACCCATTATCCGAACCAGTTCGAGTGATACTGTGGACATAAAACGGGTTCTGGACATTGGCCCCGCAGGGATCATGATACCCAATATCAGGAACCCTGAAGAAGCAAAGGAAGTAGTGCGTGCCTGTCGATACGGGCCTGAGGGCATTCGCGGAGCCGCCCCCTCATTGGTTCGTGCATCCCGTTATGGAAACGATGTAGAGGCTTATGCCCGATTCATGGAAGAGGATTTCCTCCTCATCGCTCAAGTTGAATGTCACGAAGCCGTGGATAGGATTGACGAAATTGTACAAACCCAGGGAATCGACATGATACTTATCGGCCCTTCTGATTTGTCCGCTTCATTGGGAGCCATCAACCAATTCGACCGCCCCGTTTTTATTGACACCTTTGAGAAAATTGAAAATTCAGTGCTTCGCAATAAAAAACTATTGGGGACCATACCCATTCCCGGGTGGCCCGCTGACAGGTTGTATAAAAACGGCCATTCGCTCGTCATCTCAGGGGCTGACTCCTTATTGCTCAAGAATGCAGCAATGGACGACGTTACAGCGATGCAACAAGCATCAAAAACTCAATAGCAGAGCAAGTCACCCGTCTTTGGATCGCCTTCATCCCTTCTTTTCAGGTATCTCGCTTCACAAAAAAAGTCCGACCCCACTTATGGGGTCGGACTTTTTTGAAATGGATTTTCTGCGCCTAATTATTTTTTGGCGTTTCTATCTTCCACCTCTTTAATAACCACATCCGCAATGTTTCGTGGACATGGCAGATAGTGAGAAAACTCCATGGAGAATTGTCCCCGACCTGAGGTCATGGTTCTTAAATCCCCGATATAACCAAACATTTCGGCCAACGGAACCTCACCATTCACCCGAACACCAGTGGCTCCGGATTCCTGGGATTTGATCATACCCCGACGTCGATTCAAGTCACCGATCACATCACCAACATGAGCATCAGGGGTAAATACATCCACTTTCATAATTGGCTCCATGAGCTGAGGGGACGCTTTCACCATGGTTTGCCGATATGCACTTTTTGCCGCAATTTCGAATGCTACCGCAGAGGAGTCTACCGCATGGTACGCACCATCCATCAATGTCACCTTAACATCCACACAGGGATACCCGGCGAGTACGCCAACATCCATGCAGTCTCTGAAACCCTTATCAATCGCAGGCCAGAACTCTCTTGGTACGTTACCACCTGTTACCTTGGATTCAAACACATAACCCGAACCAACTTCACCTGGTTCAATCACATAGTCAATACGACCGAACTGACCAGAGCCACCTGTTTGTTTCTTGTGGGTATAGGTATCTTCAACCCGACTGGTAATTGTTTCACGATAAGCTACTTGTGGTTTACCTACTTCAACTTCCACATTGTGCGTTCGTTTTAGAATATCCACTTTAATATCCAAATGAAGCTCGCCCATTCCCATCAAAATAGTCTCACCGCTTTCTTCATCGGTCATTACCCTGAAGGATGGATCCTCAGCAATCATCTTACCAAGAGCAACACCTAATTTCTCTGAAGCAGCTTTATCTTTGGGTGCAACTGCCAAAGAGATAACAGGATCAGGGAATACCATAGGCTCAAGAGTCGCTGGATTTTTTGGATCACACAATGTATGACCAGTCTGAACGTTTTTCATGCCCAGGACCGCAACGATATCGCCAGCCTGTGCAGAGTTCAATTCTTCCCGGGAATCCGCATGCATTTCGACGATACGGCCGATTCGTTCCGTCTTGCCTGTAAACGTATTCAATACATTAGAACCTTTCTCCAGCTTACCGGAATAAATACGAATAAAAGTCAAAGCACCGTATCGATCATCCATAATTTTGAAAGCCAGCGCACGCAATGGTTTCCCTGCATCAACAATTGCAAACTCACCCGTTTCATTACCCTCAAGATCGACTTCCGGCTGAGGTTTAACTTCAATGGGGCTAGGCAGGTAATCGACAACCGCGTTTAGCACCAACTGAACACCTTTATTTTTAAAAGCAGAGCCACAGTAAGTGGGGAAAAAGGCTAGCTCATTAGTCCCCTTACGGATACAGGCCTTAATGGTCTCTATGCTGGGTTCCTCCCCTTCAAGGTATTTCTCCATCGCGTCATCATCTTGCTCAAGCGCGGCTTCAATCAGGGCTTCACGGTATTCTTCAACCTTATCCACCATATCGGCAGGCACATCTTCGATATGGTATTTCATAGGATCACCCGAGCCGTCCCAGACCCAGGCTTTACGGGTAAGCAGATCCACTGCCCCTGAGAAATCATCCTCAATACCCATTGGCAAAACCATCACCAAAGGAGTTGCACCCAAGACATTTTTGATTTGATCGACAACGCGATAGAAGTCGGCACCCAAACGATCAAGCTTGTTGACAAAAATGATACGGGCAACCTCAGAGTCGTTGGCATATCTCCAGTTGGTTTCCGATTGAGGCTCGACGCCACCGGAGCCGCAGAAAACCCCGACACCGCCATCAAGTACTTTTAGCGAACGATAAACTTCGATGGTGAAGTCAACGTGACCCGGTGTATCGATAATGTTTAGTCGGTGATCATCCCAAACAGTAGTGGTAGCTGCTGACTGGATGGTGATTCCTCTTTCCCGTTCCTGATCCATGAAGTCCGTCGTGGCTTCTCCATCATGCACTTCACCGATCTTATGGATTTTACCGGTGAGACTCAAGATACGTTCAGTTGTAGTGGTCTTTCCTGCGTCAACGTGCGCAAAAATACCTATATTTCGATATTTTGTTAGATCTGTCATTTTTCAATACACTTGTAAGAAGAAGTCTGTCCAGGTAGCTTCAGGATGGCGCATTATCACTGATGATAACCAAACCACCGAAATTTGGTCACTCCGCAAATACCATGTAAGCTGCATGATATTCGATACAAACTAACGTGACATTTGATCAGCCGTTTTGACTTTTTCAGATACAAAGTGCAGAAAAAATGCTCTGAATTTGGCTTGAATTTACCCGTTTATCGTAGCGGGCGCGATGATACAACATTTAGGAAGTGAATTCAGGTCTATTTCTACTTATTTTTCAGTGAAATACGGTGTTCTCAGGCAAATTGGCACTCCAGGGGGTTAAGGGGAAAAGGAATCTTGATAACCCAGCCTGCAATACGAATCGATATCCAACAGGATAACAAAATAAGCCTAGCAGTGAGTCCCACCAACCACCATCGATAGAGGTGCGTTAATCATTGACTCCGCCACATACGACCACCAAAACGTTATCGCACTTTTTCACCAGGTAGTGAGGCGTGTACACAGCAGCCAGTGCTGCGCCACATGCAAGTTCTACTTTTATACGATGGTCCGTCAAAAACCTATGACAGGCTTCCTCTGCATCAGAGTCCAACACAATATCACTGTGAATCAATGGATTAGACAGAAGCTCATAGGATTTTTTACATACTTTCACTGCTCCGAGAGAACTTGCCCTCGAGGTTATTTTCGCG